>JAYWMP010000189.1:0-13482 GCA_035873255.1 Nitrospirota bacterium | reverse complement strand
CAATTCAAATACTTCAGGGATAAACCGGCTAAAGGATATGAAATGATGATTCTTGCTAAAAAAGGAACAGGTGCTGCCCCGGTTGATTATCAACAGCTGGTTTGAATTCCGATTATCCGTGAAGCGTATGGCGCATAGCGTCAAGGAATGAAGTTCAGAATCACCCGGCGACAGAAGGGATTGCAGAAACCATCTTTAAAACGTTATTCCATGCGCGGTCGTCTTCAGGAAAAGAACAAATTGCATCAATAATCATCCGGGTCCGGTCGCCTCTGCTTATCTCTTCGGCAAGTTTCTTCATGCTCCCGGAATTTGGTCCGAAGTTATGTTCGACAAATGAACAGAAGAGCTGAAGCCGTTTTACCGAGTCTTCCGCGGGGGCATGATTGTTCCACCAATGCCGGGGGCCGGACATGCAATGCCTGATACGCCGCAGTTTTTCGACCGAGTCAGCCTGTTGTTGCCGGTAGATATCCCAGAGATTATTCAGTGTGCTTTTTACCGTGTCCGTTATCCTCCTTCGCCCGGTCTCCTGGTCCGGGTATCCCGATTCAGCGAGTGCGTCGATCGAGAATAACATTATATCGCCCCAGAATTGCCTGTGGAACTCTTCCGACAGGTCTAAAGTATCTTCCTTGTGTTTTAACCCCCGTCTGAATTCATGGATATTTTTTTCAGCAATGGTCCTTCTGTGCAATAAAGGCAGGTTGGCCGAGACGAATCCTTCCCTGATCCTCGTCCTGAGAATGCGACCGAGAGTGGGTCCGGCCATCCTCAGGTTCAGCCCCGCGAACGGGATGAAGTGCCTTAGTCCCACTGATGTGCATACATAGTTTCCGGTATAGACAGTCCTGGCGCTTTCGGTCTTTTCCATGTCGCCGGCATGTCTGTATATTTGAGGCCTGGTCGGATGGAATCCGTAAAAGAAATCCATCGCGTTGTATGAAAAGTCTTCAAAACAGTCCTTTATTGTATGTGCCCCTGAGAGAAGGCAGTTATATCTTCTTGGTGATTTCGCGGCATCATATCCAAAAAGTTTGACCATATCATGATATTCAGCGGAAAAAGCGCTGTTGTCGATTTTCTGATGAAACCCGCATTTATCGCTTGCACTGCGTCCCGCCATGGATTCAAGAAACGATAGAATATCATCCAGAAACGTGTTGATCATGACTGCTGGGGACACGGGTGGATCGCCTACTACTTTGCCTGTAAGCGCCTCTATGCCGGAAGACTCGAATATCCTGTCCAGCAGGTGGAAATAATTGATGAAATGGACCTCTTTCGTGCTGTCGCCGATGTTCACCTTGAGTTTGAACTCTTCATCGCTGTCCATGAAGAAGATCAACGCCCTGTCATCGAGTTCGCCCAGGATCGAATGTATGTAAAGGCAGGCGATATTTCTGGTGACGGAAGCTCCTTTGTGGGGCGAAGGGAAATTACGCGACGCGCCTATCAGGTTCCCGAGCTTATTCCTGTGTTCGGCAGGCAGCCGGTTCAGGAAGTCAGTCTGCTCCTCAAGCCCGATATAATAAGCCGGGATTCCCGATCCACGGGTTTCTGATGTGAGTTCTCTTGTTCTGCGCCTGTTGGATTCATCCCTGCTGTCATCAATAATGAATACACTGATTTTTTTATATCGGGGGAGACCATCAGAGTCCGTCAATATTCCGCCGTACCGGAAAAGACGGCATTGCTCTACAAGGCTGTCCAGACAGTTCTTCAGCATTAACGGCCTGTCGGCTACAGGTATTACTATCAGAAAATGGTGTCGGTGGTCTTTATCATCAAGCGAGAGAATATATTCGAGTTCCCTGTATAGATTTTTCTGGAGTGAAAGGAGTTCTTCACGAAAACCTGAACGTACTGCCTCCGCTTCCGTAATCCGCAGGGCCTCTGCGTAAACTGCCCTTAATTCTGCGATAACCAGGCATATTTCGTCCGGGCCATCCGGGTATCCTGTGATTTGAAGAAACTTTTCTCTGGTCCGTCGTGAGGGCCTGTAATCGAGGAAAAGATCAAAGAAGAGATTAAGGCTTGTGAATATCTCTTCTTTTCCCGGTAGTGACAATTTCATCTCCCCGAGGAATATTTCGGGAATTCATTTTTATCCAGAATCAGTTCGATAAGATTTATCCGTCCGTTAAAATCGGCTTCCCTGAATACATTATCGGCATCCGGTAATGAAGCCACCCTGTAATGCCTGACGCCAAAAGACTCCGCAAGTTTTTTATAATCAGGATTTTTGAATTCGGCCGAGATGAATCTTCCCTGATAGTTGTGAAGCTGATTTTTTCTTACGAGACCGAGAGTTGAATTATTCAGCAATACTATGGAGATCGGGATTTTGTGGTTTACCGCCGTCATGATCTCCATGCAGCACATCTGGAAACCACCGTCTCCTAATATGGCCACAACCGGTTTTTCAGTCGATAGTTTTGCGCCGATCGCAGCCGGGACCGCGTGGCCCAGGGAGGAAAGCCCGGAATTCGGGAAATAGCTTCCGCTGGTGGAGACGTCGCAAAAACGTTGCATGTAGATTATGTTGTCGTCAAAGATGCATACCCTGCCGCCGAAGTGGTTATTCAGATTATTCAGAAAATGGCTTACGAGCAGGAATTCATCGCCATTGACGTCCGTGTTCGCGTATCGTGATTTATAGCGCCGCGCCTCGTCGGGATTTTTATCGCCGAATGAATCGTCTTCGAGGTAACGTCTTAATATATTAAAAAACCCCTTCACATCGCAGTTCAGGGCGATATCCGCGGTAAATACCTTGTTAAGCTGGGCTTCATTAATGTCTATCTGGATTATCTTTTTGCCGTTCAGTAATTTCCGGTCCCAGTTGTAACTTGTTCTCTCCCCGAAACTTGCTCCTGCGATGATAACGAGGTCGGCCTTTTCAGAGATATATCTGAATGCCTTTTCATTCGAAGTTATTCCGAGCACTCCCAGAGACAGGGGGGAGGACTCAGGGACTATCCCTCTTGCCTTGAGGCTTGTAGCTACCGGTATGTTCGTATCGGAAGAAAAGGCCGAGATCATATCTTCCGCATGAGAGACTATACAGCCGTATCCAGCGACAATAACAGGATATTGGGCCTTCTTCAGCATGTCAATCACTTCCATGGCGGCGGGAGCATTATCGCCCTCAGGGCGGCGGCGGTCCCTCTCGGGAATGTCCAGATCGTCCAGAATGCTTTCGTCAACAGACTCTTTCAGCACGTTGTAAGGGAAGCTCAGGAGGACCGGGCCTGGATTCCCTGACAGAAGAATACCGGTTGTTTTTCGCAATACCTGGTCCAGATAGTCTGTCCTCTGGACAATATTGTTATATCTTGTGATTCCTCTGAAGATATCAAGCTGGTTTACGCATAGACCTTCTCCGGTGCTTTCCTGCAACGCGCCCTTTCCAAAAGAGTATGTGGGCGTCTCGCCTGTGAGGGCAAGCACCGGCAGCCGGTCCATGTACGCGTTCGCCAGCCCCGTAACGAGATTTGTGGCGCCTGGTCCCGCGGTTGCAATGCAGACGCCGGGTTCACCTGATTGGCGCGCGTATCCCCCGGCCATGAAAGCGGCACCCTGCTCATGCTTGGCAAGTATTGGAGTTATTCCCGTGCCGTTTAACGCATCATAAACAGGCAGGATGTGTGCTCCGGGTATACCGAATATATATCTTACGCCTAATTTCTCGATATACCGTACAATAAAATCACTAACCTTGATATTCATAAAAGAGGTCCTCTCCTGAATCCGGACAGGGCGGAGTTAACATTTAAAAACATGTCAGCTATTATAGCAATTAACAACTAAATTATTCCTTATGAAATTCTGTCATTATTACAGAGTAGTTCCAGCACTTTTACCCGCTTTTTCACGTGATCACAATTCAGGTTAAGCCGGGAAGATGTATTATTCCGGATTCGCGGGGCTGCTTATAGAATCATATGTATAAAGAATTCTCTGCTCAAATACGGCCCGCTTTGTATTTACGGGTCTTAACTCAAGACTCTCCGTCCATTTTATCAGTTCCTCTTTTGATGGGATGGACTGAAATCCGGCTCCTATGACCTTTTCAGATGAAGTATCAAGCAGCTCAAGGTCTTTTCCGTTTGTCACAACCGAAAAAGGCACCTCGTAATCTTCTGAAAGCCTTGCCGCCGCGATTATCTGTCTTTCCCTGGAAACAAGCGAGCCGGAGGCGCATTTCCATAACATGAATGTTTTATTGTTGAAGATTATAGCGATATCAACAGGAGATATCATCCGCCGCCCGTCTATTTCAAACCTCACCTGCCGGTCCACTGATATGTCGGTCTTGCTGTATCCCTTTTCTTCGATGAGGAACCTGAGCGCCGCCTGTCTTATATTGTCCCTGTTCGAAAAAGGTATCTCCCTGCCTGTGAGACAATCTGTCAGTTTATCAGGGAGTTCGGGCCGTTCTACTCTGTCCGGCAAAGGCTCACTGGTCGGGAATTCCCGTTTCCGGCAGGTTGTTTTTTTACTGTCATAGAAAAATGGCTTCACGGATTCTCAGATAAATCTTTCGTTGAGTGTCCGTACCGCACGTATGAAAATCTTCCTTCCCTCTCCGGAATCAATGTCAATGCCCTGACCCGAGAGGTCTTCTATCAGGCAGTCAAGGGCTTTAAGATATAATTCATCGATCTCAAAAGAGTTCTTAATCCGCAGGGCCTTTTCTTCTTCGCTTATTTTTGGCATCATCACCTCGCTGACCGGAATAATAACGCCCTTTTACCGGAACGTTATGGACCATAATTAATCTTCAGCCATTTCATGGGCCGCGCTGCATTTATAACATATCCTCTGTCCGTCATTGTTAATGCCGATTGGGTCCATTCTGCTCAGAATAGCATTGCATTCCGCGCATGCCCCGATGATGGATTTAAGGCAATAACCGCAAAAATGATACTCCCGGTTATTTACCGGATGCTTCCAGGGATATATGTCTTCAGTTTCCTGACATATATAACATATATTCATAAGAGTCCTTTCTCGTAACAGATATATAGTAGTATAACATTTTAGATATTTAAGAATAAAATCGGAATTTCCAGAATATCGCTCAGGCGGCAGGTGAAAGGGCCGGGAAAGCCTTCACATAATGATTTATATCATAGTAAGTTATCTCTGGATCGTTTATATTTAAATAATAATAAAATAAAAAACACGGGAGGTAGAAATGGCCGTAAGAAACATTATCAAAATAGATGAAGACAAGTGCAACGGGTGTGGCCAGTGCGTGGTCGACTGTGCGGAGGCCGCCATCCGGATAGTTGACGGCAAGGCGAAGCTTATCAGGGAGCTTTACTGTGACGGCCTGGGAGCCTGTATGGGCGGCTGCCCGACAGGCGCGCTTTCGATTGAGCAGAGAGAGGCGGATGCTTTTGATGAAGAGGCTACAAACAGGCATGTAGAAGAGACAAAGAAGAAAGAAAGTGGAGAGGTTTGTGGATGCCCGGGGACTGGAACTGTCGATTTCACCGAAAAGAAGGAGTCTGATTATGGAGCGGCGGATTCCGGCCCGGAGCTTGCAAACTGGCCGATACAGCTGAAACTTGTGGCTGTGAACGCCCCATTCCTTAATAATGCCGATCTGCTTCTGGCAGCGGACTGCGCGGCGTTTTCAACGGTTAATTTTCAGAGCAGGTTTATCAGGGGACGGAAGCTTCTTATCGCATGCCCCAAGCTGGATGACGCACAGTATTATCAGGATAAACTTGCGGACATCTTCAGGGGAAACTCTATCAGGAGCATAACTGTTGTCAGAATGGAGGTGCCTTGCTGCGGAGGTCTTCGGCATATTGTAACGCAGGCGCTGGAGGCATCTGGTAAGGATATACCCTTCAATGAAGTTATTATCGGTATAAAAGGAGATATATCAAGCAAAGGCAAAACCCCCGTTATCCCGAGGTTTCAGAAGGTGTAATGAAAAACCGTTGAATAATAAAACAACAGGAACGTGAGTTCCTTTGGCCCTGGCGGGGAATCCGGCTGAAGTTCGTCCCGTGGCCCGGTCCGCCGGGCCTTTTAAAATATTTTCATTTTTGCCGTCCGAACAGCTAAAATAAAGTATGAATATTAACGGCCTCAGGGAGATCGGAAAGAGTCTCATGAAGGACATATCCGGCATGAGACAATCACCCGATATGAAGAAATCCATCGGCTATGGGGCCTCCGGAGACAGGACCTTTCCGGTGGACAAAAGGGCTGAAGATATAATAATCGATGGCCTGAAATCGATGAAGGAACCCCTCACTATTGTTTCGGAAGAAATTGGAGTCCTGGAGATAAACGGAGGGGGCAAGAGGGTTATTATAGACCCGATAGACGGCAGCAGGAATGCTGTATCAGGGATACCCTTTTACTGTACGTCCATAGCGGTTGCTGACGGAGAGACCCTTGATGACGTAAATATATCTTATGTTATAAACCTCGGTAACGGAGATGAATTCTGGGCCGAACGGGCTTCAGGGGCATTCCTGAACGGCAGGCGGATACAAGCCCAGCAGGAAAACGGTTTTTACATGGTTGCATATGAGACCCAGGTTCCGGGAAGGTATCTGCCCATGATTATTCCTCTCTTGTCAGCATCGCAAAAGACGAGATGTCTCGGCGCGATAGCTCTTGACCTTTCCTATCTTGCCTGTGGATCTATGAGCGTATTTGTTTCGCCTTCTCTCTCCAGGAGTTTTGACTTTGCGGGTGGGTGGCTTCTCGTAAGGGAAGCGGGAGGCGTCATCACGGATACAGAGGGCAGGGATATAGGTGATACACAGTTAGATCTGAAACGCAGGTCGTCACTGGTTGCTGCTGGCAACCGCCATCTTCACAGGAAGGCGATAGAGCTGATAATCCGGAAATAGATTAACCCGCGTGCTGTTTATTAATGAAGTTTCAACGGCGATAAGGCAGAAATGTTCAGGCTTTTAATATTAAATATAGTTGCGGCAATGGCGGGAGGCATAATTGCGGACCGGAAGGGACGAAATTATCTCGTATGGGCTGTTCTCTGTTTTATCTTACCTGTGAGCGTTTTTCTGCTTGTTATGCTCCCCCCGCAAATCGCGAGAGGAAGAACCAGGAAATGCCCCCATTGTTCCAGGATAGTTTCCGAGAAAGAGACGATATGCAGGTTCTGCAACAGGGAACTGCCGATTAATCTGGTGCAATGTGATGCCTGCGGAAGCTTTGTGCCTGAAAAAGATTACTGCATGCAGTGCAATAAAAAACTGCGGTATTGAGCCCTATCTTATATACGCCTCCGTGACATATCTGCGCATCATGCGGTGGCTGTTGAAATAATAGGCGTTTTTTCCTATGGCGTTCTGCATCATCCTTATCCATTTGCTCCGCTCGTTATAATATGTGGGGATGATCTTTTTCTCGAGTTTACTGTAAAGGTCCTCGGCATCCCGTGCATCAGCGTTTGTTCCGGGCGTTAATTCATTCGGGGGCGGTCCTATGGCCCAGCCGGTGTACCCTTCTATATGGCCTTCTATCCACCATCCGTCCAGCACGCTGAAGTTTATGACGCCGTTGTGCGCGGCCTTCATCCCGCTGGTGCCGGATGCCTCGAGAGGCCTTAGCGGTGTGTTCATCCAGACGTCGACACCCGAGACGATTTTTAAGGCCGTATTCATATCATAGTTCTTCAGATATACAATCTCTATCCTGCCCTTGAGCTGCTTTATATATTCGAATATGTTCTGTATCAGTTTTTTGCCCGGTTCGTCCTTGGGATGGGCCTTCCCCGCGTAAACGAACTGTATCTTCCCCGCGCCTATCTTCAGTAGCCGCTCGATATCCCTGAATATCAGGTCGGCCCTTTTATAGGCCGTCGCCCTCCGGGCAAAGCCGATTGTCAGTATTTCAGGGGAGAAATGAACTCCCGTAAGTTTTTTTATATGGTCGCAGAGATTCTGTTTTGCCTCTATATGGGCGGCCCATAATTTCTGATCGGGTATGCGGCCAATCCTCACGAAAAGCTCCGGTTCATTCGCCCAGCCGGGCAGGTATTCGTCAAAGACTTTTCTGAAGCTTTCGCATGTCCATGTGTAGGAGTGCACGCCGTTGGTTATGGCATGTATCTCATAACCCGGGAACATATTTTGTGATACCTCCCCGTGTTTCTTGGCGACACCGTTAATATAGCGGCTTAAGTTAAGCGCGAGCATCGTCATATTCAGGTAGTCCTCGCCCGCAAGCTCCCGTAGTATGTCGAGAGGGAACAACCCATCCATCGTCCTGGATATAAGCTCATAAGGGAATTTGTCATGTCCGGCTTCAATGGGGGTGTGTGTCGTGAATACGCAGAGATTTTTTACGCGCTCGATATCCCATACAAGTTTTTCATCCCATACATCCTCAATCGGTTTCTTGAATCTCTTTAGCAGTTCAAGTGTGAGAAAACTGGCGTGGCCCTCGTTCATATGATACTTTTTTATCCTGAATCCCATCGCGTGGAGCAGTCTGACCCCGCCTATTCCAAGCACTATCTCCTGTTTAAGCCTGTACTGCGGACCTCCGCCGTAGAGATAGGAAGTGATTTCACGGTCTTCCGTCCGGTTTTCGGCGATATCCGTATCGAGAAAAAAGACGGGAACGCATCCGCCCGTGAGACTTTGAACATTATACTGCCATGTCTGCACATAGACGTCTCTTCCTTCAATCTCCACGGTTATTCTGTGTGGAAGGAGCTGCATATACGACACCGGGTTCCACTTTGACGGGGATTCGGTCTGTATGCCGGCCTCGTTGATGTCCTGGGTGAAATACCCCTTTTTGCTTAAAAGTGTGACGGCGATCATTGGAAGCTTCAGGTCTGCACCCGACCTTATGGTGTCTCCGGCAAGAACGCCGAGGCCCCCGCTGTAAGTTGGTATATCGTTATGAACGCCGATCTCCATGGAGAAGTAGGCGATCTTTTTTTCCTTTGTCAGCTCGAAGAGCGATATGAGTAAATCGTCCATAGATGTCTATCTTAAGTTATTTTGATAAATAGAAACAACCGGATTTATAATTTATCCTCCGGAGGCATAAGCTCTCTGAAGTCCCTGATAACCGTGAATTCGCCTGTTGGTTCCTTTTCCGTCCCGGATTTAGAGCTTGCATGGATTTTATGAAGTATATATTTAATTCCGTACCTTTCGGCTGTTTTGAGCACCGCTTCGGTATCATCGATAAAAAGGGTCTTTTCTTTTTCGAAGCCGAGTCTTTCCTGGATTTTTTCCCAGAATTCGATCATCTCTTTCGGATAGCCTATTTCGAACGATGTTATAGCAGAGTCGAAGAATTTCCCTATTCGGGTCTTCTTCATTTTTATATCCAGAACTTTGTAATGCGCGTTGGTGACGAGGAATATCTTTTTTTTATGACGTTTCAGCCTTTTCAGGAAATCCTCGACATGGGGATGGACCTCTATGAGGTGCGTGATCTGTTCTTTCAGCGCCGGCACATCCAAATCTACTTCTTTTGACCAGAAATCGATGTCCGTCCAGTTAAGCGTGCCTTCATGCGTCTTATATTTTTTCATCAGTTTTTCCTTTGCCCCGCCGAAGGATATGTTGTTTTTTTCGGCATATTTTTCAGGCAGAAGGTGTTCCCAGAAATAATCGTCAAAATATTTATCCAGCAGTGTCCCGTCCATATCCAGGAGGACATGACTGATATCTTTCAGTTTTATTTTTTCCTCCAGTATCATATTTCCATTTTTCGGGATCGGCATTTTGTGTGTACTCTTTACAGCTTTCCCTTGGTTGAGGGTATACCCCTGACTTCGGGGTCTATTGCCACGGCCTGTCTCAGTGCGCGCCCCAGCGCCTTGAAGACGGCTTCAATTATATGATGAGTATTCCTGCCGTAGGGCACCGAAATATGAAGTGTTATACCTGAATTGCCGGCGAATGCCTGAAGGAAGTCTTCGATAAGATCAGGGTCGAAATCTTTCAGTTTGCTCCTCTTGGGGAAGTCCACTTTATAGACCAGGTACGGTCTCGCGCATATGTCAAGACTGACCATGGCGATAGATTCGTCCATGGGTACGGACGCCTGCCCGTAACGGGATATCCCTTTCATGTCCCCCAGCGCCTGCTTAAAGGCCTTTCCGAGTACTATTCCGATATCTTCGACTGTATGATGAAAGTCTATGTCTATATCGCCCCTGGCCTTCAGTTTCATGTCGATAAGGCCGTGCTTGCACATAAGTGATAACATATGATCGAGAAACGGTATCGATGAATCAATAGAATATTTCCCCGTTCCGTTGAGGTTGAGGTCCAGCTTAATGTCGGTCTCTTTTGTCTTTCTGGTCAGTCTGGATTTTCGCATCTCCTAACCTCCTTCTTTTGCCGCCGGTTTGCCCGGCAGTTGGAATACTCCTCTGTCCTGCATATGCAGGCATTTAATCTTTCCCACTGAGTATCAGGACGATATCCGCCTGAGTGCTTCCAGAAACGCCTCATTTTCTTCCGGTTTGCCTATGGTCACCCTGAGACATCCATTGATCATATCATGCGTGTTTCGTATGAGGATGCCATTTTTCAGAAGCGCCCTGTATACTTTGTCCGGATTCGCCACCCTGAATAAAATAAAATTTGCCTCTGACGGGAAAGGCCTGATTCCTTTTATTCCTTCCATTTGCTTCAGCATCCTGTTTCTTTCCGAGACGATTCTTCTTACGGAAGTATTCAGCCTTTTTTTATCTTTCAATACCTCCACGGCCGTGGCCTGTGAAAGAGAATTGATATTAAACGGTAGCCTCACCCTGTTGACCTCACCGATTATCTCCGGGTCGGCGATCATGAATCCGAGTCTCAGGGCGGCAAGCCCGATCTTGCTCAGAGTTCTCATGATAACAAGATTCCGGTAGTCACCGAGAAACCGCAGAAAACTCTTTCCACCCGCGAACGGCTGGTATGCTTCGTCGACAACAACGATGCCTTTTGAAGCCTTTATTATCTTTAGTATCCTGTCCGTGGAAAAACAGTTGCCAGTGGGATTATTCGGGCTGCTCAGGAATATCAGACCGGGTTTTTCCTGTTTGATAGCGCTTAAGATCGCTTTTGTGTCAAGGTCGAAATTGTCGTCAAGGGGAATTTCTATCTTTTTTTCTCCGAGCGCCTGTGAAATAATTCCGTACATCGAGAAGGTTGGAAGCGGATACAGCACCGGCCCTCCAAATGTTGTTGCGAGATAATATATAAGTTCGTCGGAGCCGTTGCCCAGGAGTATATTCTCCTGCTTGACGCCAGGACTTTTTGTCAGCGATTTTTTCAGGATACCGGCTTCGGGGTCAGGGTACCTGTTTATATCAATTCCGGCCGGTAGTTTTAACTCGTCATTAAATCCGTAAGGGCTTTCATTTGCGTCCAGCTTTATCCTGCAGGGGATATCTTTTGCGTTATATGCCTTCAGCAGTGAGACGTTCTTTTTTACAAGCTTTTTGATATTCATTGCCTGTGCATTATATCATAAAAAAGGCGGACTTATCCCAAAAAGTCTGCCTTGAATCAAACATTTTCCAGCCGGACTGTTCTCTGTCCCTACATTACCCGAGGCCGGTCCGTATTGGCAATATCATCCGTCATCGTCCATTTTTTGACGGACCTTTTGGGGAATGGAAAGATTTTTTTGGAGCTGCACTTCTGTGGCGGATGAGAAGGTAATACGGGAAAATTAATTATAAAAGGGACAAGCCTTTCATTTTCTTCTTGACTCAGAACCCTCTGGCAAATAAAATCATGGTGGGCAGTCGCAGAATCGAACTGCGGACACGAGGCTTTTCAGGCCTCTGCTCTACCGACTGAGCTAACTGCCCACGATCTATAAATATAACTATATACTTTTTTGATTGTCAACTTATGAAAAAAATTATTGATAAAAAAGGCCTCAAATATTTACCCGCTTTTATATCGGGAATACTGATAGTAGCGGCTTTTCCGGTCTTTGATCTCTATCTGTTTGCGTGGATAGCCTTTGTCCCCCTGATGCTTGCTTTATGGAAAGAAAATCCCGCGCAGGCGTTTGTGTCAGGTTTTATTTTTGGTATTACATATTTTTTTGGAACTCTGTACTGGATATACTATTCGATAAATTATTATGGAGGGGCTTCATTTCTTTCAAGTATCCTGATTGTCGTGTTGTTATGCTGTTATCTGGCCCTCTACCCGGCGGTGTTTTCGTGGCTTTTCTGCGTGCTCTTTAAGAGGACAAGGCTTCCGGCGCTGCTGCTTGCGCCGATACTGTGGGTAGTCCTGGAGTTTCTCCGTTCTTATTTGTTCACCGGCTTTCCATGGTCGAGTATCGGTTACAGCCAGTATAATTTTCTCTCCATGATCCAGATTTCGGATATAACCGGTATATATGGGATCTCCTTTTTAATTCTTTCGGTCAACGGGGCCGTCGTAGATTTTATACTCCTCAGAAAACGTGTTTCCGAAATGCCGCTTTTCCCCCTCGCTTATACGGTGGTCGGATTCTCAGTGCTCCTGTTACTGCTGATACTGACGTTTGGTTATGGCACGTGGAGACTGGGACAGGACAGGCCCGGCGGAGTTGTTAAGGTGGGCGTCATCCAGGGCAATATTGAACAGGACAAGAAGTGGGAGCCCTTATATCAGAAGGAAGTGCTTGATACCTATATCGGGCTCTCCGGGGAAGTTGCCGGTCCATCTCCCGATCTGGTAATCTGGCCTGAGACAGCCCTGCCGTTTATTTTCGGATATGACGCGGAGAATACAGCAAAGCTGCTGGATTTCCAGAAAGGATTGGGTTCATATCTGCTGTTTGGGAGTATAACGGTCAAGGCCGAGACCGGGGAAGGGCCGCTTCTCGCCAACAGCGCCTTGTTGCTCGATCCAGAGGGAAAAATTGTGTACAAATATGATAAAATACATCTGGTTCCTTTTGGAGAGTATGTTCCCCTGAAGAGGATTCTCTTCTTCCTGAACAAAATGGTGGCAGGTATAGGGGACTATGCGCCGGGCGATCAATACTTGAAGGCAGAGACGGAATTCGGTGATTTCGCGACATTGATATGCTATGAGATTATCTTCCCCGGCATGGTGAGAAAGTTCTATACTTCTGGTGGGGATTTCATGGTCACAATCACAAACGATGCGTGGTTCGGAAAGACAGCCGGCCCCTATCAGCATTTCAGTATGGCTGTTTTCCGGGCGATAGAAAACAGGAAGCCTTTGGTCCGGGCCGCTAACACGGGTGTTTCCGGTTTCATAGACAGCAGCGGAAGAATTCTTGCGCGGACGTCTCTTTTCCAGAGGCAAATCCTGACAGGCGGAATAAAGACCGATGGAACGATGACGGTCTACACGAAATACGGCGACCTTTTTTCGTATCTTTGTATTGTGATGTCTGTTATTTTAATTATAAATATAAGGATATGGAGGTAGTTTTATGTTGATTCAATCGGAGATGAAGGAAGAACTTGCCGCGCTAAGGGCT
>JAYWMP010000204.1:0-26855 GCA_035873255.1 Nitrospirota bacterium | reverse complement strand
ATATTCATCAAGAACGGCATAGGACAGGCAGAGGGTTATTTCTTCTTTTCACAGGTCAATGATATTTTTCGGGTTTCCGCCGAAAAAGGATGCCCCTTTCTTTATTATCCCTGCTCTCCCATACCCGGAACCTGTTGCCCTGTCAGTTGCTTTAATGCTATTCTTAGCATAATCAAAACAAAACACAGGTTGATATTTCCATGCTTTCAAAAATCTTAAGCGCGAGTGTTATAGGAATTGAATCTCACAAAGTAGAGGTAGAGGTGGATATCGCCTCCCGCGGGCTCCCGCATTTTTCGATGGTAGGGCTTCCGGATGCCGCCGTTAAGGAAAGCCGGGACAGGGTCAGGGCCGCCCTGAAAAATATAGGCTTTAATTTCCCTTTAAAGCAGATTACCGTAAATTTTGCGCCCGCTGACCTTAAAAAAGAGGGCTCGGCCTTTGATCTGCCGATCGCCATCGGGATAGTCGCTTCAGAGGGATTAATAGACCCCTCGGCTTTAAGCGGTTATCTGTTTACCGGAGAGCTGTCTCTAGACGGAAAGATTAAGCCTGTCAGGGGCGCCCTTTCGATGTCGCTCATGGCAAGGAAGAACGGAATGAAGGGAATCATCCTTCCGGTCGAAAACGGGACAGAAGCAGCGGTCGTTCATGGGGTGAACGTCTACAGCGTTTCCAGCCTGCCGGAAGTTATAGACTTTCTAAGGGGAGAGAGAAGTATCGAGCCGGTTATAATCGACCGCTCCCTGATAATGAACAGGCATTCGGCTTATGAGAATGATTTCTCGGAAGTGAAGGGACAGGAGCACGCAAAACGGGCGCTCGAGATTGCCGCAGCCGGCGGTCACAATTTTATGATGATCGGCCCGCCCGGGTCAGGCAAAACCATGCTCTCCAAAAGGCTCCCGACTATTCTTCCGGACATGACGTTTGATGAAGTGCTCGAAACCACGAGCATACACAGTGTCGCCGGCCTGCTGAGGGACGGCCGGCCATTACAGGCGATAAGGCCCTTCAGGTCGCCGCATCACACAATCTCGGATGTCGCGCTGATCGGCGGCGGACAGACACCAAAGCCGGGCGAGGTGAGCCTGGCGCATAACGGGGTGTTATTTCTGGATGAGATACCGGAATTCAAGAGGAATGTCCTTGAAGTCCTGAGACAGCCGATCGAAAACGGTGAAGTGACCGTTTCAAGGGCTGCGGCATCCATCACCTATCCCGCCTCATTTATGCTTGTCAGCGCCATGAACCCATGCCCATGCGGCTACCTTGGAGACCCGAAACATCAGTGCACATGTGCTCCCAGTCAGATAGCCCGCTACAGGCGAAAGGTCTCAGGTCCCTTGCTGGACAGAATAGACATACATATCGAAGTCCCGGCCGTCCCTTACAAGGAGCTTTCCGCGGATTTATCGGGTGAGAAGTCGGAGGAGATAAGAAAAAGGGTGGTCAAAGCCCGGGAGATACAGACCGAAAGATTTAAAGACGATAAGATTTATTGTAACAGCCAGATGAAGGCGAGGCATATAAGAAAAAACTGCCGGCTGGGAGACGACGCACAGGCCATTATCGAGAAGGCGCTGCATGCACTGGGCCTGTCAGCCAGGGCATATACAAGAATCTTAAAACTTGCCCGCACAATAGCGGACCTTGAAGCATCGGAAACCATCCTGTCTCACCATATCTCGGAGGCGGTACAGTACAGGACCCTGGACAGAGGGCAGTTTTAAGTATAGTTCTTCCCGACTGTCTTTATCACCATTTATCCCCGCGTAACAAGCCGTCCCGGTTTCGGACTACCCCCTGTGGTTTGCGTGGAAAGGACTCAGCCGGAAGATTCCGCGCAGATCTTCCAGTATTATATACAGAGAAGGTATTAACAGCAATGTAATACATGTAGCGAAAAGGACACCGAAGGCGAGGCTTATGGCCATCGGGATCAGGAACTGCGCCTGCACGCTCGTCTCCAGTATAATCGGGATCAGGCCGAAAAAAGTCGTGAGTGATGTAAGAAGTATGGGGCGGAAGCGGCGTTTGCAGCCTTCTGTTATCGCCTGAAACAGGGGCATCCCGTCCTTCCGGCATTCGTTGATATAGTCGATCAGGAGAAGTGAGTCGTTCACTACCACGCCGGAGAGGGCGACGATGCCGAATATACTGAGAATGCTCAGGTCATAACCCATAATCAGGTGTCCCAACACCGCACCGGCCATGCCGAATGGAATCGCTGCCATAATCAGCAGCGGCTGGCTGTAGCTGCGGAACGGGATTGCCAGCAGGGCGTAGATGCCGAAGAGCGCAAGCAGAAAACCCCTGAGCATGCTGTCGACAGACTCGCTGCGTTCCCTTTCTTCTCCTTCAAGGTTATAAGTAAGTCCCGGATAGTCCGCGACGAGTTTAGCCAGAACTGTATTTTTCAGTTTCCCAAGGATATCCACGGAGTTCGCGACCCCGCTGTCAACGCTGGCGGTCACATTTATAACCCTTTTGCGGTCCGACCGGTTGATCTGGCTGAACCCCCTGCCTTCCTTTACATATGCCGCCGTAAAGAGAGGGATTTCACCTCCGTCACGGGTCCTGATGCGCATGGTTTCCAGATCCTCGATCCCCTTGCGCCCTGATTCGGGATACCGGACCATCACCTTCACCTCGTTTCTTCCTCTCTGTAGCCGCAATGCCTCGGCTCCAAAGAAAGCCCCTCTCAACTGCCTGCCAAGGTCCTCTTCAGTAACCCCCAGTGTGCGGGCTTCTGGCTTCAGGCGTATCTCCAGTTCCTTTTTACCCTTTGGAAAGTTGTCCGCGATATCACCCACCCCCTGATACTGCAACAGGGAATCCTTTAACTGCCCGGCAGCCGCCTCCAGTATTCCGATGTCTCCATGGGCCAGACGGATATCGATATTCGCGCCCATATGCACCAGGTTGGTAGTGAACGTAAGAGATTCCACCCCGGGCAGTTCTCCAACCCGTTCGCGCCAACTGGATGCAATTTCAGAGGCGGGAATTCCACGTTTTTCGCTAGGAGCCAAAAACATTGCGATTGCCGACAGATGCGTACCGCTCGATGACCCGCCGCCGAACGGCCCGCCTTCAACAAAGGTTGTGCCGACAAGTGAAAATATATGACGCAGGACGGAACCGTCTCCCTGTCGGGCCCTGTCATACTCTCCAACCACCTCCTGCCCTTTTTTGACGACATAATCCTGTACGTCGGTCGTCTCCTGAACTGAAATGCCGCGCGGCATCTTCAGCGAAACGATCACGACGTCCCCGTCCACTTCAGGCATGAAACGAAACTTTATCAGCCCGCCTCCGACAATACCCACTATCAGCAGGAGCGCGGTTATCGCCGTGGCGAGTGTGGCATAACGGTTTCGCAGGCAGAGCTCGAGAAACCGGCTGTAAGGTCCGCCCACAAAATTTTCGAGCCTTACGCCGAATTTCTTGCGCACCCGCTCGATAAGTCCGGCAATCCCCCGGGTGGCGTGGATCGGCCGGCCAAGCGCAAGGTGGGCCGGGAGAACAAATAGTGATTCGATCAGTGAGATGAGCAGTATCGAGATGACCACCATGGGAATAACCTGAATAAATTTGCCCATAATACCGCTGACAAATCGCAGGGGCAGGAAGGCAACCACAGAGGTGAGAACGGCAAAAGTCACCGGCCTGGCGACCCCCAGAGTCCCGTCAACCGCGGCCTCGAAATATGTTTTTCCCTTGCGGCGGTGCTCATAGATGTTTTCTCCCACTACAATGGCGTCATCCACCACAATACCGAGCGCCATTATAAATGCGAACAGAGATATCATATTAATTGATACGTCCAGCCAGGGAAACAGAAACATGGCGCCCAGAAACGATATGGGGATGCCGAGCATGACCCAGAGGGCGAGACGTATCTGCAGAAAAAGCCCGAGGATCAGAAAAACCAGCACCAGACCGATAAGGGCGTTTTTCAGCAGAAGGTTCATTCTGCTCTCTAGCAGTTCGGATGTATCATTCCATGTTGCGATCTTTACCGAGTCCGGTAGCGAAGACCGTTTTCGTTCAACATAGGCCTTCACTATGCCGGATATTTCGGTCGGTTTCTGCATTCCCACCCTATGGACTCTGACCATTGCGGCCGGCCTACCGTCAAAGAGAGCTTTTACGTCCGTCTCGCGGAAAGAGTCTCTGACTTCCGCTATATCATCCAGCCTGACCTCTGTTCCGTCCGGGTTTGTGACTATGACGATCCGGCCATATTCCGGTCCGGTATAACGACGCGCCCTGGTGCGGATAAGGATCTCTTCAGTAGATGTCTCGATCGATCCCGCGGGAAGATCAAGAGATGCCTCCCTCACCTGCCGGGCCACCTGTTCGGTGGTCAGATCATACCGGCGGAGATTTTCTTCCGGTATCTCGATAGATATCTCATATGGACGAACGCCCATCAGGTCAACCTGCGTAATCTGCGGGATGTTCAGTAGTTCATCGCGCACTGTTTCGGCCTGTTCCCTCAGGCTTCTCTCCCCGAGGTCGCCGTAAACCACCACGGAGATGACCTCCATCCTGTTCAGTAACTTGGTGATAACCGGCTTCTCGGCGTCCCTGGGAAAGGTTGTAATCCTGTCTACTTCCGTCTGTATGTCCCGAAGCGCGATGTCCGGGTCTTCACCGATCATCATCTCGGCTATTACCGTTCCGAAGCCCTCGGAGGCCACTGATCTGATCTGCTTGATGCCGTCAACACCTGTCAGGCTATCCTCAATCTTGAGCAGGATACCCTCTTCGACCTCTTCGGGTCCGGCCCCCGGATAGGCGACAGAGATCTGGATCATATCCAGAGCCACCTCCGGAAATATCTCCTGCTTCACGGAGAACCCCATAACCAGACCACCGACAATAAAGACCATCATCAGAAGGTTTGCGGCCACATGGTTGCCCGTCATCCAGCGCACTGCGTTCTTCACTGTTAATTTCCCTCTGTAACGACTCTCAGCTTCATACCGTCGGCCGCCCCGGAGAGGCTGGTCAGAACTATGCGGTCCCCGTCTTCCAGTCCTTCCGCCACAAGTGCATCCCCCTGCTCGTACCGTATTACATTAACCGGCCGGATACGCAGTTTATTTGCTTCATCCATGACCCAGACGGTCGAATTATCACGCAGTGCGGTCCTCGGGACAGAGATTACGCCCGCAAGCATCCTGCCCTCTAAAAAAACTTCAACAAACCTGCCTGTTGCGAGTGTGGGCCCGTCCGGACCACCTGCGCCACCGACTCCATAGGGATCATTCACCCTGATTACAACATCCATCATGCGGCTCTTCTGCCGGACCTCGCCGGTTGAACGGACTACTCTTCCGTTCCACTCGTACCTGCCTATTCTGCTGTTAATCACAACTTTCGCTGAAGCCCCTTCTTCTCCCGTCCCTGTGCGGGGTATATCTATCCAGTATATCTCTTCCAGCGGCAGGGGCACGGCTATCTCCGCCGTATCCGTGCCGGCGAGCACGGCCACGCTTTCTCCAGCCCGGACATACTGGCCCGCAGCCAGATTCTCCTGACGCACCCTGCAGTTAAAAGGCGCCATGATCCTGGTCCTGGCAAGGTCTAGCTCCGCCTGCTCAATTGAAGCGTCGGCTGAAGCAAGCGCGGCCCTGGCGTTTTTGAGCTGGGGACCGTACAGCACAAGCGGATTGGGCTTTTCATGACCCTCTCCCGCTATACGTTTCCACTCCATGCGCGCCACACTGGCGCGGCCCTCGGCGGTCGCCAGCTCATATTCAGCCTTTGCCCTGGCGGCCTCCGCCTTCTCAAGCGCAAGCCTGTAGTCGGTATCTTCTATCTCGAACAGCATCTCCCCCTCACCAAAAAATCCTCCCGCCGCCAATGAAGGAGAAATCCATACCACCCGACCACTCACCCGTGGTATTATTTTTACTTCACGGGCGGACTGCACCGTGCCTGTTCCTCTGACAATCACCCGGCGGTCCTGCTTTTTGACTGTGCGTATACGGACGAGCATCCCCCTGTCGTCTTTTATCTCCTTTTCCGGTCCGGAACGATTGGCTATAAGCGCGACCATAATGCCGAGACCGATCAGAATTATTATGAGAGGCAAGGCTATCTTAATTAATTTTTCTTTCCTGCTCATGCGTGTCTCCCTCTCTCCTTCCGGAAGTTAAAGTTTGTTCGATTATTCCGTCGGTCCATTCCGCTCCCAGCACCCTGGCAAGCTGGATGGCGACGGAAATGCGTTGTTGCCTGGCGGCGATAATTGAGCTTTCGGATTCATAATAACGCTGCTGCGCGGTCAGAACAGGAAGGTAATCGGTTAAGCCCTGGGCATAGCGGTCCAGGGAAAGGCGCAACGCGCCGGATGCCGCGATGAGTCCGGCGTCAAGCACTGAAAGACGTGTTTCAGCGGCGTTTATCCCGGCGAGGGCGTCCTCAACCTCCTTAAATGACGTCAATACAGTCTGGTGATAGCCGAAAAGCTGCTCCCTGAAAACAGCTTCCGCCCGTTCTGCTTCAGCCTTGAGCCTGCCCCCGTCAAGAAGGGGATGGGCGATATCAAGCAGCAGGTTCCAGAAAATATTTGGTGAATCCAGCAGGGTTTTGACCCTTTCGCTCGCCCCGCCGTAACTTCCGATGATATTGAACGAAGGGAATCTGCCGGCAACCGCCGCGCCGGCCCTCCAGTCACTGGCCCGCAGCCTCAGGAGAGCAGACCTGACATCAGGGCGCCGGGTCAGCACCTGCGATGGGATCCCGGAAGGAAATGCCGGCGGCTCCGGGAGTTCAGCACTGTTTCCGGCCAATTCTCTGTCAGGGAAACGGCCGGTGAGCACAGAAAGGGCGTTGAGGGCAGCAGAAAGGTTTGATTCGAAAACAGGGCGTGCTGCCCGCACAGCCGCAAGGTTCCGGCGCGACTGGTAAACATCCATGGCAGGTGCAAGCCCTTCGCGATAGCGGCGCTCCACCAGCTCAAGTGTATCCTGAAATGACGCGATGCTGCGGTCTGACAGTTCTATCTGCGCGCGCTGCTCAACAGCAAGGTAGTAGAGGTCTGCGATCCGGGCTGAAATGCTTATAAAAAGCGTCTTGATGTCCTCTTCAGAAGCCTCTGCATCCAGCCGGGCAGCCTCTGTTTGTGCTTTGAGTTTATGCCACAGGTCTATCTCGTATCCAGCGGCGGCGGAAAGTCTGTAGCTGCCGGTTGTGGCTGCGCCGAACATGCCCTGCTGGCGGACACGTCCTGCCTGACCCTCCAGAGAAACACGCGGACTGAGCGATGAAGCAGTTGAACGCATAATCGCCTGCGCCTGCCGCAGCCGCTCATAGGCCCGGGCTATGTCAAGATTCTGAAGGAAAGCATCTTCCATAAGGGCGTTCAGCCGGCTGTCTCCGAAAGCCTCCCACCATCCCACGGCAGGGGAAGGCAGACCTTCTCCTGCTCCGCCACCTGAAAATGTATCCGGCAGTCTGATAACAGGTTCTTCTTTCCTGAGTCGATGTACAGAACAACCCGATACAATCAGCGTTATAAGCAGATAGACGGATATTTTCAGGAACATGGCGTTCATGATGCCTCCATACCCGCCGTAACAAATGGAATGAGCATGGAAAGCAATGATTCAGTGCCGCATCCATCAGAAAAACCCACGGGAAGGAATTTATCACAGCCGCTTATATGCATGGTGTGAGCAAGCGCGCCCAGTGCAAAATGAAGGCGCCAGTATAGTAAATTCTCCGGGAGTTCAGGCAGTGCGTCGCGGAGGGTTTCGAACAGAAGTTGAAATATAGGCCCGATCAGGCGAAAAAATATCTTTCTCACTGTATCATCAGGGTCTGTGAAGGACCTGCCGACAAGGGCGATAAGGTCTTTCGCCCCCGACTCCGAATCCCTGAATCTGAGCGTCGGCTCAATAAAGGCCTGCAGCACTTTTTTTGTGGAAGGTCTCTTCCCTTTCTCCACGGCCTCATCCCTGATCTGCTCCAGCTTATCCCTGCGGACCTGGTTCAGAGGGATAAGCCTCCTCTCGAATACGGCCTCAAGCAGTGCTTCCTTGGAGCCGAAATGGTAATTTACAGCAGCCAGGTTAACCCCCGCCGCTCCCGTAATAGCCCGGAGAGAAGTGACATGAAACCCTTCCCGCGCAAAAAGACGCTCTGCTGAATCGAGAATAAGCTGCCGGGTATCCTTCTGCCGGGTTTTAGGTTTTTTAACTTTCATACGTTCGATTTAAACATATGTTTGAATCGAAGTCAAGAAAAATATAATCCTGAAAGTGACCGTCTTCATGGTCCACCCCCGATACGGAGCTTCAACTTTTCAAGAGAGGAGGAGAACGGTAGTTATGTCAAAACTGCTTCTAACCCGGAGATGCCTTTAAGGTGGTAAAATCCTTTTGAGTTGACGGATTTTATCTTCCCTTTCTGTACAATGCCTTGACCGACGGGAAAAGATCGAGGTTTGTATGCGGAAGAAAGAGGGCTGACATGTATTCATCCATAAAACCCCTCGATACGGAAAGTTCGATATAAGTCATTCTGCTTGCTATCTCTTCGGCCGCTTTGCGCATCTTTTCCGAAAGCAGGCAGAGATAAGCTCCCGCAATGGAGGTGTTTCCGATAAAAGAAAACTTCTCTATCGGGAGATCGGGCAGCATGCCGATCATTATAGACTTGTTAATATCCAGATAGTTGCCGAACCCCCCTGCAATATACACCCGATCAACGATATCGAGGGTCAGGCCTACTTCTTTCAAAAGGAGCGTCACACCCGCATAAATAGCAGCTTTCGCACGGAGGATATTCTCGATATCGACCTCCGTAAGGACGATCTCCCTGAACTCTCCCCGGTGGAATACGAACTCCGGCCCTTCATCCCGGATATTTATCCTGTCTGTCTCAAGGCCGGATATAAACTTGCCTTTCTGGTCTATTATCCCTGAAAAGAAAAGCTCTGAAATGGCGTCGATCATGCCGGACCCGCATATGCCTACAGGGCTGGCGTTCCCGATAACTCCAAGCTCGGCAACAAAGCTTGAAGGATCAATCTTTACGGATTCAATCGCTCCTTCGGTCGCCCTCATACCATATCTGATTCCGCTCCCTTCAAAACACGGACCGGCCGAACATGCGGCTGTTATCAGCCACTCGTTATTTCCGATAGCAATCTCCCCGTTTGTACCGATGTCCATAAACAGGGCCACCTCCGGATTCTCGTGCATCCTGGAAGCCAGAACGCCGGTCACAATATCTCCTCCTACATAGCTGCCGACGCATGGAGCAGTGTAAACCAGGGCCTGTGGATTAATCCTGATCCTCGCCTTTCCCACGTTCCATTCAGGAAAACTATTCAGAGTCGGGATATAGGGCTCCTCCCTGATTGATGACGGATCAAGCCCCCAGAAGAGATGTAGCATCGTTGTATTCCCGGAAATAACCGCGGAATCAACGTCCTCTTTTTTAATCTCATATTTTTCCACTAACGGCAGGAGAAGCTCATTTATATCGTTAATCACAGCCATGCGGAGTTCATTGAGACCTCCTCCTTCCGTAGCATGTATTATCCTTGTTATCACATCATCGCCGAAACGCATCTGCGAGTTATAAGTCTTTCCAACATCTACAAGGCTTCCGTCGGAATGATTTACGAGATAGAGGACTATAGTCGTTGTGCCGATATCAACAGCTATACCGAACTTGTTCCTGCCTTCGGCAGGCAAGAGGGATACAGCCTCGAAATTTTCCGTGTAGGCAAGACTTACCTTCCAGTCAGCACTTCGCAGTGCTTTTGCCAGGCTTGCAATAAAATCGTATGAGAAATGCCTGATCTGAATGCCTTTCCCGTCCAACGCCCTTTTGAGCCGCTCGAGGTCGCTCATGTTATCCATTAATGACGGCGGGGTAAGCTCAAGGTCAACATGTCTGACGATCGGCGACAGACCCTGACCGTCCGCAATCAGAAAATCCAGGAAGTCCCTGGATTTTGAGACAGCTATTTTATCACCGATTAACAGCCTGGATTCTTCAGGTATCTCGACGAGAAGGTCTTCCTCTGGGAATGCCTGGCATGCCAGCACGATCCCACTGTCGATATCATCTTTTCTCAGTTTGCCGGTTGATTCGATCCGGATCTTTCCTTCGAGAACCCTGACGCGGCACTTTCCACAGACGCCCTTGCCTCCGCATGAAGAAACAAGATATATCCCGTTATCCTTAAACGCATGATAAATGCTTTCTTGTGTCTCTGCGGCAATTACCTGTCCATTTTCAAGTCGGATTTTCATAGTCATCCATTTTATTTATTATCTCTAACTAAAATCAAGGAATGCCCTTATCCCTCTGCCTCTTTACCGGATTGCCTGAAGCAATATGCCTCTTCAATCAACTCAACAAGATGAAGCACGGGCCTGTCTGTAATCGTCCGGCTTAACTGGAGCATGCATCCCGGGCATGAGGTGATAACGGTATCAGCCCCTGTATTCATAAGCTTTTCTGTCTGCTCATTGAGGAGATCCCCGGATATTTCCTTGTTTGAGAGGCAGAAAAGCCCGCCAAAACCGCAGCAGCCTCGATCCTCCATATCTATAAGTCCGATGCCGGCTTTCCCGATAATCTCTCTCGGCTCTTTTCTGACATTAAGCCCATGGTAAAGGTGGCATGGATCATGGTATACCGATGTTTTATCTATCGGAGCGGAAAATTCAAGTCTGTCGTTGAAGAAGACGGATATATCCATAACATTTTCGAGTCCCTCGCCCGTCATTTTCGGATATTCAGTCTTCAAGGCCAGAGTACAGGTGGGACAGAGGCTCAGTATCGCCTCCACCTTCAGCCTGCTGAAGATCTGAAGATTTTTCCTGGCAAGTTTGGCCGCCTCTTCTTCAAGCCCAAGGGTATGCAGAGGCGTTCCGCAACAGACCGAGCCTTTCGGGACAATAACTTCATACCCGAGTTTTTTAAGCACATTTATCAATGCCTCCCCAAGATGAGGCAGAAGAAAATTGACGCTGCACCCCATGAAAATCGCGACCCGGCCCCTCTTTTTGGGCACACTGTATACCTGGTCTCTGTTTCCTGGAAAACCATCAGGGACTTCCGGGTTGAACGGGATAATCCCCCTCCTGACAAGGGCGGGCAACAGAATATTCTGGCTCATGCGCAGGATGCCAAGACTCAGCTCCGGACGCTTTGCAGAAAACTTCACCAGAGCACGGAGGTATCTCCTCTTTTTGTCGGTTTTATGCAGCAGTCTCCGCCCGTAATATATCGCGCCGGAAATATCAACACCTAGCGGGCAGGTAGCATCACATGCGCCGCAGAGGAGACAACTGAATATGCGGTCGTTCAGCAATGGAGACGGTTGCAACTGGCCGGAAAGGAGGCCCTTGAGAAGCCTCAGCCGTCCCCTTGCGCCAAACGCCTCCAGTTCACTGCTATTGTACGTCGGGCAGAATGCCTTGCAGCTCCCGCAACGCACACACCTGGAAACCTCGGCCAGGTATTTTGATTGTTCAACTTTCATGGGTTAAGAGTAACAGATTCGCAGACTGCGCAAGACATAACATCCGAAGCTTTTTATATTACATCCCCTGTCTTGCGACAGGTATCCCGCAAGCCTGTTTTTGAATCCTGATTCCCGAGCACCCGGTTCATACTTCCGCTTATGTAGCCCTCAAGATCAAGGGATACATAACGGTATCCCAGGGACTTTAATTTCTCCGTGACAAGTCTCCTGTTCGCCGGACTTACCAGCAAGTACATCTCTTCTTCACCTGTCTCTATCCTGGCTGTATCTCCGTGGTTTCTCACCCTTATGTCGTGTATTCCGAAGGTCCTGAGGAACTCCTCCGCCTCTTCAACCCGCCTCAGATCCTGAGGGGTTATCCTCTGCCCATAGGGAAATCTCGAAGAGAGGCATGGAGATGCAGGCCTGTTCCATATATCAAGCCCAAGTTCTCTGGCCATCACGCGGATTTCGTCTTTAGTGAAACTGCTTTCAGCCAGCGGACTCCTGACGGCATGGAGGGCGGCGGCCTTTACGCCTGGCCTGTAATCACGCAGGTCGTCAGAGTTGCTTCCATCGAATATAACTCCATAATCATATTGTCGCGCAATCACCTTTATCTTTTTAAAAAGCTCATCCTTGCAGAAGAAGCACCGGTCAGGAGGATTGCTGACAAACGCCTCATTCAACAACTCTTCCGTTCTGATGGTCAGATGCTCAACGCCCAGCTCTTTTGCGAACGATGCCGAGCCGATGATATCTCTCCCCGGAACTGTCTCGGAAACAGCGGTGACGGCAAGCACTTTTATGTCCGACATAGTCATGGCCTTAAGGAGGAAAGAACTGTCGACCCCGCCGGAGAACGCCAGGACCGCATTCCCGGCTTCACGCAAAAGACATGTCAGCTCCGAGAACTTCCGCCTGGCTGTATCTATATTCTCAAAGCTCACAGTGAATTGACCTCGTAATTCTCCTGATGCATCTCGCTGTTGGCGTTTATTATCACCTTGACCCCATACCTGCTTTCGACATCTTCGATGCCTAGCATCTCTTCGTCGGAGAGGAGTTCGGCAACCGACGGATGGGTCGTAATAATTATCTTTTTACTCCCATGCTTCGCGAGTTTCCTGATCATTCTTAATATCTCGTAACAGAGGGTCTCAGGAGATACCAGGAATCCCTTCCCTTCACAGTATGGGCAGCTGGAACAGAGTGTGCGGCCAAGGCTCTCCCTGACCCGCTTCCTTGTCATCTGGATTAGCCCGAGGTCCGATATATGGGAAATCGTATTTTTTGCCTTGTCCTTTTTCATCGCCTCGGTAAAGGCGTTGAAGACCTTATCCCTGTTCTCGATTATTTCCATGTCGATGAAATCTATTATAATTATGCCGCCGAGATTTCTAAGCCTTATCTGGTAGGCGATTTCCTTGACCGCCTCCAGGTTTGTCTTGAGTATCGTGTCCTCAAGTCCCTCCTTGCCGACAAACTTCCCGGTGTTTACATCTATCACGGTCATGGCCTCGGTCTGGTCAACCACGATGTATCCGCCCGATTTCAGCCAGACCCTTCTTCCGATCCCCCTTGAGATGTCCAGTTCCACGCCGAAGGCGTCAAAGATAGGCTCCGGCTCTTCGTAAAACTCGATCTTATCGAGAAGCTTGGGAAAGTATGCCCTCACAAATTCGATTATTCTCTCGTATTCTTCCGGAGAATCTATTATCAGTCGCTCAACATTCTGGTTCATGAGGTCGCGGACGCTTCTGAACGCAAGGTCAAGGTCGGTATAAAGCAGGCCGCGGGCAGGCGTCCTGTCTATCCTCTGCTGTATATCCTCCCAGAGCAGAATGAGAAACTCAAGGTCTTTCCTGATATCCTCCTCCGGAGACTCTTCGCTTGCGGTCCGGATGATCAGGCCGTAACCTTCGGGCTTGATCCTTTCGACTATCGCCTTGAGCCTGTTACGTTCATCTTCATCCGATATTCTTCTCGATATACCGACATGCTCCACATCCGGCATCAGCACAAGATATCTTCCGGGCAGTGTTATGTATGACGTCACCCTCGCGCCCTTGCTTCCTATAGGGTTTTTTGAGACCTGAACGAGAAACTCCTGACCCTCCTGGATTATCTCTTCTATCGCCATCTCCGTACGGCCTCTACGGGACAATAGTTCTATGGATGTCTCCTTTTCTTCCTCTTCGAAGAGCAGGGCGTATTCATCCGTCTCAGTCTTAATGTCGGCCACATAGAGAAAAGCCGCTTTTTCCAGTCCTATATCGACAAAGGCCGACTGCATACCGGGGAGTATCTTCACCACCTTCCCCTTGTATATGTTTCCGACAAGGCTTGCGTCGCGCCTGCGCTCAACATAGAACTCCACCACCTGGCCCCCTTCAAGCAGGGCGACCCTTGTTTCCCCTCTTGTGACATTAATCAGGATTTCATTGCCCATCTTTTTTCACCATTTAGAAGTTCCCGCCAGTCTTCGTCCTGGCCGAACATGGCCAGCCTTGTTATATTCAGCTCCTCGGCGGGGAGACCGAAAACCGCCTGAAGAATTTCATCAAGCCTGGCCTTTATCTCTCCCCTGTCACGGACAGTCAGCCGGACCGTCCGGTCATCTATTCTTATGAGTTCATCAACTAATTTTCTGATATCGATAAGCTTATCGTCCCTCTGAACAAAAACCTCTTTTTTCTCCATGAACCCATCGATATCCAGATATTCTCCGTATTTTATCTCATATGTGTATCTTATTATAAAGCTATTGAGTGATTTTTCCCTGCTGAATAACATCTCCATCCGGTCCGCGTGGAACCCCTCCGGTAGTGTCCGGTTTAAATCCCGCAGAGCGGCTTCCGTCCTGACAGGCGGGATAAGCTCCAGGTCAAGATATTCTCTCAGCCCGGCAATACCGACCCTGAGAGCGGGACCGAATGATATTCGCGGCGAAGGGTGAAACCCGCTGGAGTATCTGAAGTTGAATTCAGCCCTCCTCATCGCGCGTATAATCGCGGTGGTCGTCTCAAGATGTGAAAGATATCTGGCCTTGCCGGTCTTTGAAAACCGCAGTCTGACCTTGACGGCGGCGCCCTGGTCGGCATAAACGGGATTATTAACATTCCCGGGTCGTGGAGATGAATAGCCCAGGACGGAACCGGCAGGTCCAATCCCTTCCCCTCCGTTTTCAGCGGCAATAACAGTGGCCGCAGGAAGATCGCTCGCTATTTCATCCGTATCCGGACCCTTACCGTCCCCGCATTTGAGGCCGCAGTTGTGGCACTGAGTTCTACAGTCCGGTGTACGAATGCCCGCAAGGGCGTTCCGGTATTCCTTCATGAGATATTCCCTGGATATCCCTGTGTTTATATTATCCCATGGCAGGGGCGAATCTTCCTTATATTCTTTCACGGCAAAAACAGGCGCTTCAATTCCTGTGGTGTCCATTGCCTTCTTCCATTTTTCGAAATCAAACGCCTCCGTCCATGCATCCAGCCTGCAGCCAAGCGCCCAGGCGCTTTCGATCAAGTCCGCAAGGCTTTCATCTCCCCGCGCAAAAACGGCCTCAAGCAGGGACATCTCCTCGTTGTGCCCCTTGAATTTCACCCCTCGTCTCAGAAACGCCCTTTTCAGAAAATGGTTCTTTTCTCTCAGTACAGCCAGGTCATTCTGGCCGGACCACTGAAACGGGGTATGGGGTTTCGGTATAAAAGGAGATACCCCAGCGCTGATATTCACGTGTCTTCCCCTATGTCTTTTTGATGTCCTGATCGCCTGAAAAACCATTTCAGGTATGGCGGCAATGTCTGCGTCCGTCTCTGTCGGCAGACCGGTCATGAAGTAGAGTTTAAGATTCCGCCAGCCCTCCCTGAAAAGTGTTTCCAGCGCGTTCGCGTAAGTTTCTTCGGAGAAATCCTTGTTTATCACGGCCCTGAGCCTGTCAGTACCAGCCTCGGGCGCAATTGTAAAACCTGTCTTCCTGACAGCCCTTATCTCACTCAGGATATCTCTGTTCACGGATGCAACCCGGAGAGACGGAAGCGACATGGATATCCTCTTCTTATGGAACCTCCTGTTCACCTCTTTCATCAGCCTGGGAAGACAGGAATAATCGCCGGCGCTCAGAGAAGTGAACGATATACTGTCGTATCCCGTATTCCGCAGAGACCTCTCCGCCAACCCGATAATATTCTCCGGGGACCTTTCACGCACCGGCCTGCAGATCATGCCTGCCTGGCAGAACCTGCATCCCCTCGAGCATCCCCTCGCTATCTCTATATTCACCCTGTCATGAACGATATTCACAAAAGGCAATACAGGGCTGTCAGGAAAAGGGGCGTCTTCAAGCGAAGAGATAAACCGGCGGTTTACTCTTCTGTCTTTACCCAGCGAAGGCACAAACAGACCTTCTATTTCAGCGAGTGATTTTAAAAGTGAATGCTTATCGTTCAGGTCGCTGTTTTGCCACTCATGATAAACCTCCAGGATTTCCGTTACCGCCTCCTCGCCGTCCCCTATCAGGAAGACATCGATAAACGCCGACATAGGAAAAGGGTTCACCGTGCATGGACCACCGGCGATAACAAGGGGATATTTTTTTTTCGAGTCCAGCCGCTCCCCGGACCTCAGGGGGATTCCGCCAAGATCAAGCATATCCAGTACAGTAGTATATGAAAGTTCATACTGCAGACTGAATCCCACAATATCGAAGTCCTTCAGTGGCCGGTCGGATTCAAGAGAGGAAAGTAAAACACCGCTCTTTCTCATGGCGTCTCCAAGATCAAGCCATGGAGAAAAAACCCGCTCCGCCGAGGCATACGGGATATTATTCATTATATCGTAAAGAATCTTATGCCCGAGATGAGACATGCCTATTTCGTACATATCCGGGAAGGCAAGCGCGAATGTAACAGGCGCTTTTTTATGAATCGAGTTGACCTCGCTGTTAATGTACCTGCCGGGTTTTTTAAAAGATAATAGATTCACCTTTTAAAGATAACACCCTCAATGATGCTTTGGCAAGGCGGTTAATCCGGGCATAACCCGAAACAAATGCCGTCTGAGTCGATAATATTTAATAATAGGCATATCAAAACAAAAAATAAGCCGGTTGGATGGGGCGGAGCCCGCCGCTGGATTCTTCTTCAGCTGAAAATGCAATTATCACGAAAACTTTCGCACAGTTGAAAGATAGCTGACCAACAAATCCCAACAGCTTGACTTAAAAGAGAATTTAACGTTTTAATATCATATGAGGATAATGAGGTATTTATATATATTTTTTCTGTTACTGTATCTTCCTTCCTGCTCCGGGAAAGCCTCTATCAAACCGGTAGAGGTATTCGATGCGGAAAAGTCTTTTGCAGAGGCGAACGAACTTGCAAGCAATGATGAATATGAGAAGGCAAGGGCTATTCTGACCAGGATCAAAAACAGTGATACATCAAAAAAATACGCTCCTTTAAGCCAGCTCAGAATCGCCGACACTTATGTACGGGAAGACGAACCCGATCTGGCTGTTGCGGAATACAGGAAATTCATCGGGATGTATCCGGGCCACAGATATGCGCCCTATGCCCAGTACCAGATCGCGATGATATATTTTAACCAGATCGAAAGCCCCGAAAGGGGCTACAGTGGAGCGGCAAAGGCATTGGCCGAGTTCGAGAAACTAAAAAGAGATTACAGACGCAACCCCTACAGGGATATTATTAATATCAGGATCGAGAAGTGCAGGAATATAATGGCGGATTATGAGTTTCTCGTTGGAGAATTTTACCTGAAAAAGGAGTCATACAAAGCAGCTATCGGGCGATTTGAGACCCTGATTAAGACCTTTCCTGATTACAGGAAGATGCCGCAGGTGCTGCTGAATCTTGGCGTTGCTCACAGAAAATCCGGACAGAAGGAGAAGGCCGCCGAATATCTCAACCGCCTTCTGAAAAATTACCCGAACAGCTCCCTGGTTCCTTACGCTGAAAAAGAACTTGCTTCATTAAAGGCCGGCCAAAAAAGACGGTGAAGTTCTTCCCTGCCGCCCTGTCGCAATATGTCTTGCACCAGATGCGACTGGATATAAAACTTTACCGGCCAAAAGAACCACTGGTGTGGTGCTAAATTGAATTATTACCCTGTATTCCTGAACCTGGAAGGCAAAAAAACGGTGGTTGTCGGCGGAGGAAAGGTTGCGGAAAGAAAGATATTTTCCCTGATCGGATCAGGAGCTGACATCACGGTTGTCAGCCCCCGGCTCACCAAAAGACTCCTGACAAAAAAGGCGGAAAAAAAGATCGGCCATTTAGCACGGGACTATAAAACAGGTGACCTTGCTGGCGCCTTTCTCGTGATCGCGGCAACCGATTCTTCCGAAATAAATATGAAGGTTGCCCGGGACGCGCCTGCTCTCGTAAATGTTGTTGACACCCCGTCACAATGCAACTTTATCGTTCCTTCTTCAGTCAGGAGGGGTGATATGATTATCGCAGTCTCAACAAGCGGGGCTGCCCCTGCTCTCTCAAAGGCTGCAAGAAAAGAGCTTGAAAGATGGTACGGCCCTGAATTTACTGAATATCTGAATTTCGTCAAAAAAATAAGGGCGAAGGCATTGGCTGAGATTACAGAAAAAAAGACGAGGGAGGATTTCCTGAAAAGCCTTGCTTCTGAAAAAACTCTCTACATTCTCCGGACAAAAGGAGTCAATCAGGTTAAATCAATGATCCTGCGGGGATTCGGAAAATTAAGCTGAAAACTTCAGCAGGAGGAATCAAAGAGACAGGCGCGGCAGCCGGCAGACACTTGGTCCCGGCATTATTTTATCCCATATTTATAAAGCCTGTGCCTGAAGGAGCGGAAGGAGAGTCTCAGGAACTTTGCCGCCTCTGTTTTAACTCCGCGCGATTTCTCAAGGGCCTTCAATAGAAGGTCCTTTTCCATCTTCTCTATAATCTGCTCAAGATCAACACCTTCATCGCCGATATCATAATTATACTTCAGTTCATCCCCGGCCTTTAAAATCTCCTCCGGGACATCCTCGAGAGTGATAACCTCGTTATCGGAAAGCAGGACTACCCGCTCAACCATATTTTCCAGTTCTCTTACGTTGCCCTTCCAGGAATAATCCATAAAGAGACGTAATACTTCAGGAGAAAACTTTTTCCGGCCCGCCGAAAACCTGTTCAGGAAATGTTCGATAAGCATAGGGATGTCTTCGGGCCTTTCCCTGAGCGGTGGTATATTAACCGGAACAACATTAAGCCTGTAATAGAGGTCCTGCCTGAAAGTTCCGGAGGAGACCGAACCGAGTATATCACTGTTTGTCGCTGATATCACCCTTACATCGACCTTGACTTCGGTTGTGCCGCCTACCCGCCTGAAAGTCCCGTTCTCGAGGACCCGAAGAAGTTTAGGCTGTAGTGACAAAGGCATCTCGTAAATCTCGTCAAGGAAGATAGTACCGCCGTCGGCGATTTCGAAGAGACCCGCCTTGTTGTAAAGCGCACCGGTAAAAGAGCCCTTCATGTGGCCGAACAGTTCCGACTCCAGCAGGCCCTCTGGAAATGTCGCACAGTTTATCGTAACAAAATTCCTGTCTTTTCTCGGGCTGAGATTGTGAAGCGCGGTCGCTACAAGCTCCTTCCCTGATCCGCTTTCTCCTGTAATAAGCACTGAGGAATTACTCGGTGCGATCCTGGAGATCAGCTTGAAAAGCTCCAGCATCTTCGGACTCTTGCCGATAATATTCTCCAGGCTGTATGTTGACTGGACCTTCTCCCTCAGGCAGGTGATTTCTTCGCTTAAGTTTTTCTTCTCCAGAGCCTTTTTGACCACCAGCCTTATTTCATCAATCTTGAACGGCTTGTTGATATAGTCGTAAGCGCCCAGCTTCATCGCCTCGATAGCAGACTCAGTAGTGCCGAAAGCGGTAATCATTATCACAATGGTCTCAGGCGATATCTCCTTAACCTTTTTAAGGACTTCAAACCCATCAGCCCTCGGCATCTTGATATCCGTAATAACCAGATCGAAGATGTCTTTCTTTGTAAGCTCTATGCCGGCTTCTCCGTCCGGCGCGGACGTGACCTCATACATCTCCTCTTCAAGAAGTATCCTGAGTACTTCCCTCATACTCCTCTCGTCTTCCACAACAAGTATCCTGCCCTTATAATCTTTCATATGCTGGAAGGTAGTATAATCTCAAATGCAGTATAAATTCCAGGATCGCTCCGGACTCTAATCCGGCCGTTATGCTCCTCTATGATCCTGAAAGCAATCGCAAGCCCCAGGCCGGTCCCGGCCTCCTTGGTAGTGAAAAAGGGATAAAAAATTTTCTCTATATCAGAGGGAGAGATTCCGGCGCCTGTGTCCGAAAAAATAATTTTAATGCTGCCGTGACTGTTTTCCGTCGATACAGTCAGTTCTCCTCCCCCCTGCATCGCCTCGATAGCGTTTATCCCGAGATTCCAGAAGACCTGCGTGACTTTCTGTGGGTCGGCATCAATATAAAGCGGGCCATTAAATTCCTTTTTAATTGATATCCTGTTTTTACTCTGCTCAATGTTACCGAGAAGTTCAAGCGTCTCATTCAGGAGCAGGTGCAGGTCAATTCTTTGCAGATCGAGTGATCTGGGACTGGAATAGGTCAGGAAATCAGTTATTATACCGTTCAGCCGTTCCATCTCCTTCAATGCTATATCCATGAGTTCGGACTTGTGGCTTGCCGGAATCCTGTCTTCCCGAAGCATCTCGATAGAGCCCCTCAACGACGCGAGCGGATTTCTGATTTCATGTGCTATGTTTGCCGACAGTTCACCTATGGCCGCCCATTTCTCCTTCTGCTTCATCTCTGCTTCGAGCTTCTGGAGCTGGGTCAGGTCCTGAAAAACCCCGATGAAGCCTGTCTCCTGTCCGCGCGTGTCCTTCAGGACGGAAATGGTAATTCCGATGATTTTCCGCTCTTCACTTTTGAACTCCAGCACCTCTTCCCGTCGGATATATTTAAAAGGGAATTTGAGAAACGGCAGGGCTGTTTCTATGCCGTAACCGATCACCTCGCCTTTTTTTTTGCCTGTTATTTCTTCGGCGGCCCGGTTAAAGATTAACGCAACGCCACCCGTGTCCGTTGTGAACAGACCGCTGGGGAGACTTTCTATCACCTCGGTATTAAACAGTTCCAGGTCTTTAAGGTGCGAGTCTTTTTCTTCAAGCTTCAGGACAGTCCTTTCGAGTCTGTGCGAAATATACCCACCCAGGTATGCCGTAACATAGAGAGAAAGTATATGTATGAAGATGTTATAAAGGAATTCATTTTCAAGGACTGTCTTTTCATATGGTATCGGCAGTAGATTATAAAACTGCAGATCTATAAGCGTGCCGTAAAGTATTCCGCTCAGGCTCGCTGTAATATATCCCGCGTTTTTATTCAGGACAATGCTTGAAGACAGAACCGTCAGTATTAACGTGAAGGAAAACCAGCTTTCAATTCCGCCTGTCAGGTAAATCAGCACTATCTCGGAAAGAACGTCCAGGATCAATTGCGTGTAAGCAAACAGGTAAAGGTTTTTTATCCGGTGAATAAAAATGGCATAGATAATCGTCAGAAGATACTGAAAGACAATAAAATAGGATATCGCGTTGGAATAAGGGAGAGTAAAATATCGTATATCAAATAAAAAGAACGAACCGAGCAGGAGAGTAACAAAAAAGGCCCTGAATCCGGTCAGGGCCTTTAGTCTCCGAATCAGGGCATTCTCCGCCATTAAACTTTATTTAAATAAGGGTAATAAGTCTGAATATCGGGAGATACATGGCGACCACAATAAATCCTACCGCCCCTCCCAGGAAGACCATCAGCATCGGCTCCATCATTGCCGTCAGGTTGGCGACCGCGTTGTCTACCTCGTCGTCGTAAAAATCGGCAATTTTAGAGAGCATCGCGTCGAGTGCTCCGGTCGATTCTCCAACAGCGATCATATGGGTAACCATAGGCGGAAACACTTTCCCCTTCATCAGTGGCTCCGCCACTGTCTTGCCTTCGGAAACCGCCTGCCTCACGTCCATCACGGCATATTCAATAACTTTGTTTCCTGCCGTCTTGGCGGTTATCTCGAGTCCGTCAAGTATCGGAACACCACTGCTTATTAATGTACCCAGTGTCCTCGTAAATTTGGCCACGGACACTTTTTTAAGGAGGATACCGAATATAGGCAGCTTCAAAAGCAGTGCATCCGTCGCCCTTTTGCCTCCCTCTGTCTTTCGTATCTGTATCACAGCCACAATGAGGGTCACAATAACAGCAATGACTATCAGACCACCGACGCCCGCGATAAAGTTGCTTATACCCAGGATTATTTGAGTAGGCAGGGGAAGAGTTCCACCTAACTGTGAAAACATCTGTGAAAAGGTCGGCACCACGAAAATCATTATTACCGCTATGACGATAACCGCCACCGATGTCACCACGGCAGGATATATCATCGCCCCCTTGACCTGCTTCTTGAGCTTCATGGTTTTTTCTATATAAGCCGCGAGCCTGTTCAGGATCGTGTCGAGAATACCGCCGGATTCACCGGCGGCAACCATGTTTGTATACAGGTCACTGAATGTTTTCGGATGTTTCCTCAGTGCGTCGGCAAATGTCGAACCTGATTCAACATCGTTTTTTATGTCCGCAAGATTTTTGGCAAGCATCCTGTTTTCGACCTGAGAGGAGAGTATTTCGAGCGCCTGCACAAGCGGAAGGCCGGCATCGATCATCGTGGCGAACTGCCTGGTAAAAACAACAAGGTCCTTGTCCTTGACGCCCCCTCCAAACGACAATCCGCTAAACGGAGCCTTCTTCTCTTTTGCTTTTATAATGGTAGGAATTATATTGCGCTTCCTTAACTGGGCAATAACCTCCTCTTTTGTGTTGGCTGTTGTTTCTCCTGTTTCGACAATCCCCTTGCTTGTTTTCCCTGACCATTGAAAGACATTCGCCATTGCTTATCACCTCCTGCGGCCAGAGTCCGTACTCGACAGCCTCTGGAGCATTGTAATTAATTCTTCGGATACTGGAGACCTGTTGACTGCATCCTCATATAAAATAAGACCTTTTGCATAAAGATTCAGCAGAGATTGATTCATTGTCTGCATCCCGAACTTTGACTGTCCGGTCTGCATCATTGAGTATATCTGGTGTATTTTATCTTCTCTTATCAGGTTTCTTATCGCGGCGTTCGGCACAAGCAGTTCCGCCGTCAACACCCTCCCCTTACCTGATTTTTTGGGGATCAGATGCTGGGAAAACACACCTTCAAGAACAAAGGAAAGTTGTACCCTTATCTGCTCCTGCTGATGAGGAGGAAAGACGTCGATAATACGGTTTATTGTCTGCACGGCTGAATTTGTATGAAGAGTCGCAAGGGTCAAATGACCGGTTTCCGAAACTGTAAGGGCCGCTTCGATCGTCTCAAGGTCTCTCATTTCACCGATAAGCACAACATCCGGATCCTGCCTCAATACATACCTGAGAGCAGCCTTGAAAGAAGTTGTATCCGCATGGACTTCTCTCTGGTTAATAAGCGATTTCTTGTGCGCGTGCAGATATTCTATAGGGTCTTCAATGGTTATAATATGGTCATATCTTTCCGAGTTGATCTTATCGATCATGGCCGCCAGTGTAGTGGATTTTCCGCTTCCCGTGGGACCGGTGACAAGTATAAGTCCGCTTGGTTTTTTAACCAGGTCATTTATTATCGGAGGAAGTCCCAGTTCATTGAAGGATCTGATTTCGAAGGGTATGGTCCTGAATGCACCCGCTACGGCCCCTCTCTGCATAAAAATATTTCCCCTGAATCTGCTCAGCCCTTTTACTCCAAAGGACAGATCCAGTTCGTTGCTTTCCTCGAATTTATACTTCTGCGCATCAGTTAATATGCTATAGCATAACGCCTTTGTGTCAGTGGGTGTAAGACTTGGGAGTTCAAGGGGAATAAGTTTTCCGTCTATTCTCAGCCTTGGCGGACTCCCTGTTGTGATATGCAGGTCCGAGGCCCCTTTTTCCACCATGTTTTTTAACTGGTCATATATGCTTACCATCGATTTCTCCTTTAATCACCAAAAGTTACGCGCAGCACCTCTTCCATGGATGTTACTCCTTCAGCCACTTTTGTCAGTCCGCTCATTCTCAGGGTTTTCATCCCCAATCGGATAGCTGTTTTTTTCAGTTCAGCCGAAGATGCACCTTCCAGAATCAGCTCTTTTATTTCGTCCTTTACAAGCATCACCTCATAAAGCGCTATCCTGCCTTTATACCCTGAATTATTGCACGCAGGACAGCCTTTGCCTTTATAACATTTAACGGTCTTCGCCTCTTCTTCCGAAAAACCGATTTTAATAAGTGCTGATTCAGGCGCTTTTTCCTCTTCCCTGCACTGCAGACAGAGTTTTCTCGCGAGTCTTTGAGCAACCATAAGGATAACGGAGGAAGAAACCAGAAAAGGCTCAATACCCATATTCAGCAGTCGGCTGATAGTACTTGGGGCATCATTAGTGTGCAGAGTACTCAGAACAAGGTGGCCTGTAAGCGCAGCCTTCACTCCAATCTCGGCCGTCTCAAAATCACGAATCTCTCCAACCATTATAATGTCGGGGTCCTGCCTCAGGAAGGACCTGAGCGCGGACGCGAAAGTAAGGCCTATCTCTTCCTTGACCTGCACCTGGTTAATTCCCATGAAATTATATTCCACGGGGTCCTCGGCAGTCATTATATTAGTATCCGGCTTGTTCAGGTGATTGAGCGCGGAATAAAGCGTCGTGGTTTTTCCGCTCCCGGTCGGACCCGTCACAAGTATCATCCCGTATGGCTTGTCCAGCGCCCCCATAAAATCCTGCAGCGCCGCATTCTCAAACCCCAGTTTTGTGAGGTCTACCTGGAGATTGGCTTTATCCAGAATTCTCAGGACCGTCTTTTCTCCAAAAAGGCAGGGAAGCGTCGAGACACGAAAATCTATTTCTCGTTTTTTCCCGAGTTTCAGCTTGATCCTGCCGTCCTGCGGAAGTCTCCTCTCGGCGATATCGAGCTTTGACATAATCTTGACTCTTGAAGTCAGCGCAGCCCTTATTTTGATCGGGAGGTTCATCACCGTATACATAACGCCGTCGACCCTGTACCTCACCCTTAGAGAATTCTCGTATGGTTCTATATGAATGTCACTCGCGCCTGACTTGATCGCATTAACGAATATTCCGTTAACAAGCTTTACTATCGGGGCCTCGACATCCCTGACAACCTCGGTGTCTTCTCTCTCTTCAAGCACATCAACATTATCGAGAGCGCTGCCGACTATCTTGTCAAAATCATCGACATCGACGCTCGGCGCGTCATCGAGGCCGCTGTCGTCAAATGACTGATTCCCGGTGAGATCATCATCGGAGAAGGTATAATCTTTAGCCTGGAGCGTGGCTGGACTGGCGTCCACCGATGTCTCCAGCATGTTTTCGCCTTTGCCGAGGTAATAACTTGAGATTGTATTTATTATTGCTGATTCGCTTGAGACAACAACCTCAACATTATATCCAGTCATAAACTTCACGTCATCTATGGCAAAGACATTTGAAGGGTCCGCCATGGCGATTGTAAGCGTCGCCCCTACTCTCGCTACGGGCATAATCAGGTATTTTTTTGCGATATCCGCGGAGATTAATTTCAGAATAGACTGGTCAATCTTGTATTCGGACAGATTAATGGCGGGCACGCCGTATTGTTTGCTCAGAAACGCGACAAGTTTGTCTTCAGTAATAAACCCCAGGGTCACAAGGTTCGTGCCGAGTCTCCCGCCATCTTTTTTCTGGACATTCAGAGCCTCTTTTAACTGTTCTTCGGTGATAATATTAGAGGCTATCAACAGTTGACCTAGCTTGGCTGCCATATGACTAACATATCTTAATACTATATAGGTTGTCAACTGACATAACCCAATAAAATAGTATGTCTATGTTGCTAATTATACAGCTAAAAGAGATTATGGATAGCTGCATTTGATGATTACGATATGACTGATTAACCAGGAGCCTCCCGGGCTTCCTGATCGGGAAAGAAATGAACTGCCTTCCATGGAATATGTTGAGCGTCCGCTTCAGGCTGGTGGATCCACGAAAAGTCTTCCTGAGGGAAAAACAACGGGTCTCCTTTCGGTTGAAATCAAAGGCGGTCCGGTTCTTTAGCCGGTAAAATTCACCCGTTATAATAGTTCGGAATAATTTAGCCGGAATAATTTATAATTGACTGTGTTACTCAAAAGGCGTATAGCGGTTATATCAGCGCTGGTTCTCGGGGTCATTGCTTTTGGCACGATAGGTTACTCGGTAATAGAGAAATGGAATGTCTTCGACTCCCTTTACATGACAGTCATCACTCTTTCAACTGTCGGTTATGAAGAAGTTCACGAACTGTCGGCGTCGGGAAGGACTTTCACGATCATCCTTGTACTTTCAGGCGTCGGCACCATGTTTTATGCGCTTGGGGCGGGGGCGAGAATAATTATTGAAGGAGAAATAAGAGAGATATTCGGGAGGAGAAAATTGATCAAAAAAATTGCTGAGATCAAAAACCATTATATAATATGCGGGTATGGCAGAATGGGCAGAATTGTCGCCAATGAGATGAAACACAACCACGCGCCATGTGTGGTAGTTGAAAAATCCCCTGAAATACTGGCCTCAATGGATACGGATATGCTCGCCCTGCTGGGAGATTCCACCCAGGATACCGTTCTAAGGGCAGCCGGGATAGAAAGGGCGCGGGGACTTATCTCCGTCCTTTCATCGGATGCCGACAACCTGTATGCCGTACTCTCCGCGAGGGAACTCAACCCCAAGCTTTCAATAGTAGCAAGAGCAAGCGAGGACGGAGTCGAAAGAAAACTTCTGAGGGCGGGCGCGGACAGCGTTATATCTCCTTATTATATAGGCGGCATAAGAATCGCCCATACAGCCCTGAAGCCGGCTGTTGTAGACTTTCTGGAGTTTGCAACCAAAAGCGGCAACCTTGAGCTGCAGATAGAAGAGATCAGGGTCAAGGAAGACTCAAAGTTTATAGGATGCAGTCTCGACAAATGCGGAATCCGCAAAGACTTGGGAATAATAATAGTTGCAATAAAAAGGGTTACGGGCGAAATGGAATTTAATCCCAAATCCACAACTAATATAATGAGAGGTGATACACTGATTGCAATGGGAGAGATAAAACACCTGAAGGAATTCGCGAAAGTTGTTGGGAAAACTTAGAGTCCCGCATCATATAAAATGTTTAATACGGTCTCAATTTCTGCATCATCATGGCCACGTTTGGGGGTTTTCTTCAGGGGAATGGTAA
>JAYWMP010000137.1:0-3357 GCA_035873255.1 Nitrospirota bacterium | reverse complement strand
AATGCAAAACTAAAGGGTCTTATATTTCAACTTTCCAAAAAGAGCATCAGCAAAAGGCCGTGATGTGTAACGAGTAACGGGAGAAAAGCAGGGATATGAACAAAAATACGATTCAAAAACTACAGAGTCAATTTGACACCTTGGTCCAACATATGCCGGAAACGGATATGGAATTCTGGTTTGCCAGGGACTTACAGGAGCCGCTGGGATATGCGCGGTGGGAAAACTTCCTCACCGCTATCAAGCGAGCAATATCCTCTTGTGAAACAACAGGTTACACGCCAAGCGATCATTTTCGTGGCGTCACGAAATTGATTACTCATGGCAAGGGCGGGCAACGGGAAATTGAAGATTTTATGCTCACCCGATACGCCTGTTATTTAATCGCCCAAAATGGTGACCCCCGTAAAGAACCCATTGCTTTTGCCCAGTGGTAATTATGTAGGGTGTCGGGTCTTGAAATTTGAAGTAGGCGCCTCTGATATTCCTGCAGAAAACACATTTTATTTCAATCTGATTCGTTGGATTTTTGGGTCGGATTATTCTGATTAATGTCCGGCAGGTTGGGTTTGTTTATTGCCGAAGATAACACCCAGCTTCCATATTAATTGTCCCCTCTTGAGAGGCACCGAAGCCCATATTGTCCCCTCTTGAGAGGGGATTAAGGGGTGTGTTTCTTTACCCAGCCTTCAATCTCTTCCATAACCCCTTCTATATTATTCATAACATCCTCATCTCTGAACCGTTTAACCCTCACGCCTGACTCCCTCAGTCGCTGCTCCTTCTTTTCGTCTCTGTCCGCGACTTCCTCGAAGGTATGCGTGTAGCCGTCCAGCTCTATCGCCAGCATCAGTTCTCTGCAGAAGAAATCTACTATGAAATTACCAATCGGCTTTTGCCTGTGAAAATCATATCCCATAATCTGTCTGCGCTTTAAATAAAGCCAAAGTCTTATTTTCGCCTTTGTGCTGTTGTTTCTGAAATAGCGGGCCTTTTCCTTCAGCTTTGGATCGTATGGTAAGATATTCGTTTTAAACACACCCCTGCACCCCTCTCAAGAGGGGAATTCAGGCCTCCTGATTATCGATCCCCATAGAATTATGTAGGGTGTCGGGTCTTGTTTCCTGGAAATCTGGATTCCCGCTCAAAGAATAACGGGAATGACAAAAACAAACAAAGGTGTCACCCATATTACCTGTCACTGATCAAACACAAACGCTATATAAGGCGGGCGAACACCTGGAGCATTCACGACTTTCGCCCCCTCTTTATTACCGCCACCGACAGATAGGCTGATTCCGGCTGGGGCGCGCCATTCAGCATATCATAGACCGCCTCACCCTCAAGGCCGATGCGCCTTACAAGAAACGCACTTTCCGGTTTTATCCTCTTTACCGTATCAATAAGTGTGGTCAGCCTGTTATTGACCTTCATAAACACGGTTGTGGGGTGTCTCTGTATGAGATCAGCCACTTTCTCCGGGTCGGAGGGCATTTCATAGACACCGAAGTTTCCCTTTTTGACGCTGAGTGGAAGACCGATCATGGAGGCGGCGGCGTTTATGGAGCTTATGCCCGGGACGTGTTTTACCCGGACGCCGACAGCAATTAATTTTTCGGTGAGATAGTTTGACGTGCTGTAAATAGTCGGGTCGCCCTGTGTGACATAGGAGACGCTCTTGCCCTGCTCAACCATAGCCCTTATCTTTTCAGCAGCTTCAGTATATCGCCTGACCAGCTCCTCCTCGTTGTTGGTCATGGGGATGTAGCACATACTTATCTTCGATGCGTCAATGTAATGGAGTATGACCTCCCTTGCCACACTCCTGCCCTGTTCATCGGACTGGGGAACCACAACAACGTCCGACTCCTCAAGTATCCTTTTCGCCTTGACTGTTATGAGTTCATGGTCCCCTGGGCCAAGCCCGAGTGAATAAACCGTTTTACTCATCGCCGGCACCCAGGAATATCCTGTTCAGTTTTACAGCGGCATCAAATGCATTGATGCCCGGTCTTGCAAACTCCAGCTCATTAATCCTTATATATTTTGATTTAAGTGACTTGTAAAAAGGCCGTTCCCCCGGGGGCTCCGGGTTTTTATTCATCGGCCCCACCTGGTATATGTAGAAATCCGGTTCCAGTTTCAGCACCTTTTCAGTCGAGATAACAGCATGTTTTTTGTCGATTCTCACGAGATTTTTCCCACCTGCCGCACTCACAATGGAGGTCACAATGCTCCTGTTCCCCGCCACCCTCAGGGGCTCCGCCATGACTTCATAGATTACGGACGGCTGGTGCGGCAGGGGAGTGATTTCTGAAAGCCTGCTTTTCAGTCTGACCACCAGGGCTTCGGCTTTGTCTTCTCTTCCGAGCATCGCGCCGATCTTTTTGATCTTCACCAGTATTTCATCAAGGGTTGCCGGGTCATAATAAAAGATGTCCGCCTTCACCCTTTCCTTCATATTCTCGGGAAACGCCCTCCGTGAACCGGCGATTATAAGATCAGGGTCAAGCGCGTTCATAAGCTCAATGTTCGGCCTTAAATGAGAGCCGACCTGTACTATATCTTTGATGGCATGGTCGGAACGGGTGGTTCCGACGACCCTGTCCGATACGCCGAGTTCAATAAGCATCGGGCTTACGGCAGGGTACAGCACGATTATTTTCTCGTAAGCCGACGCAGGCAAAACCATCAGGCATAGCAATAATCCCTGGAAAAGTATTTTAATCAGCGGGTGACCGAATTTCACTCTTCCTCTCTTTTTAATCCTGTTTTCAGTTTTCTGAATCATTTTATATCTCCTCCGTATAAACAAACATCCTTTTATCCTGTTCAACAAATCCGATCCTTACGCCGAAAATATCAGTAAGCTTTTCGGGATCAAGTTCATCCCTGGCCATATCATAGAGCAGGAGACCATCCCTGAAAAAGAGAAACCGGCTGAAGTGCTGGACTGCAAATGAGAGGTCATGTATGACCACCATTATAATCTTTTCCATCCTGAGCTGTCTGAAGATCTCCACGATCCTTATCTGGTGGAGTATATCTATGCCGCTGAACGGCTCATCGAGCAGGAATATTTCCGTGTCCATATTCATCACTCTGGCAAGAAGCACCCGCTGTTTTTCCCCGCCCGATAGTGCGTTGAAGAGCCTGTCTTTAAGGTGATGAACATCGAATCTCTTCATGGCCTCTTCAGTGCAACTGATGTCCTGCTCTGAATACATCTGACCATCCGAGTGGATAAACCTGCCGGTGAGCACGACATAGAAGGCGTCAAAGGGCATGTTCAGCGCCGCCTCCTGTGGCAGAAATCCGATCCGGCGGGCGCTTTCCGGATGTGATATCTCCTTAAAG
>JAYWMP010000120.1:0-9286 GCA_035873255.1 Nitrospirota bacterium | reverse complement strand
GGGTAAAGAAGAAAGCAGCCACCACGGAAACAGAGGTAAAAGAAAAATTTTTTGATATAAAAGACGTCTTCATGCAGAAACGGAAGACTGTTTTTGCGTACGGCATACTTGTATTGACAGTAGTCCTGGTGATAGTTGCGGTGTTGTTTTACAATTACACCTCGAACAAGAAATCCAGGGAGCTTGAGTATGAGGCGTATAAGGTTTATTACAACATGTATCAAAATGCCGCATTGCCGGAAGAAGAACAGTTCCGGAAAGCCCTGGAGCTCTTCCAGCAGGCATATGATAAAAAGAAGTCCCCGCGTCTTCTGCTGTATATCGCAAGCTCATACTATGAACTCGGCGAATATGACGATGCGCTCAAGGTCCTTAATGACTTTGTGAAAAGATACGCGGATAAAGAAGATATGCTTCCTCTTGCATACAGCAAAATAGCAATGATACAGATTAAAACCGGAAATCAGGAAGAGGCGCTTAAGACATTCGATACTATGTATAAATCCAATGCCGTTATATATAAAGACCTTGCCCTGATTGAATCGGCAAGAATCCTGGAAAAAGAAGGCAAAAAAGAAGAGGCTGAAGCCAAATACAGGGAGCTTACCGAGAAATTTCCCGGTTCGCCTTTCTTTCAGGAAGCCAAGTCCAGGCTTGGAGAGAAAAAGGAGAGTTAAGACAGGCGGTCTACCCGGAATTTTTCCGGCGGACCATTTCCGGCAAGAGGGGCTTTATGTCAAAGCGTTTCTTCCCCATGGTCCGGTTTAACAGGGATTATTTTTCGCCTGAAGCAGCTTCCCGTAATATTGACGCGATACTGGAATTGAGGAACGCGTATTTCAGGGCGGTTTCCCCCTTGTTGTTTTTTATCTTAACATCGGCGCTGTTTTCGATCAGCAGTTTTACTGCTTCGATGTTATCGTTCAGTGAAGCGAACATCAGGGCGGTCTCCCCCTTACTGTTTTTCGCGTTAACATCGGCGCTGTTTTCGATCAGTAGTTTCATCACTTCGGGGTTTCCTGTGGATGAAACAAACATCAGTGCTGTGTACCCCTTGTTGTTTTTTGCGTTAACATCAACGTTGTTTTTAATCAGCAGCTTTATTGCGTCGATATTATTGCTTAGTGAAGCGAACATCAGGGCGGTTTCCCCCTGGTTTCCACCGGCGTTAACGTCGGCGCCGTTATCAATCAGCAGCTTCATTGTCCTGATGTTGTTAACCTGCGAAGCCGATATCAGTGCCGAATAACCCTTCGGGCCTTTAGCGTTAATATCCATTCCGGCCTTTAAGAATAATTCTATTGTCTCTGAATTTCCTTTTCCTGTCTCACTCAAGAAACTCTCAACGGAATACGGTATCCCTTTCTGTTCGAGTTCCGCCTTGTAGCTCTCCCTGCTTTTACAGCCTGATATTGCCGAAACGATGATCAAAGACAGTAATAAGGCCAGACAGTAGCCGGGTTTTTCTGAAATTAATCTCTTTTTGCTGTTATGCATAAATAACCTCCATAGATAAAATGAGTCTCTGTGCAATCGAGTGGGTCAATTCCGGGTTCCTCTCTTCCCCTCTTTGGCATATCAGAGGGGTTGGGGGAGATTTCCTTAATCATAATTGTCTCCATCTGCTCTTAATGCCCGACCATTACGTGCTTTTCCTCAGCTTCCTGACACGCTCGACAACAGGGGGATGCGAGTAAAATACCTTCGCGTAGAGCGGATGGGGATGGAGCGTGGAGAGGTTGTCTTTAGATAGTTTGATAAGAGAAGTGGCCAGGCTTTCAGGATCTGAAGTCAATTCGCGGGCGAATCTGTCCGCTTCGTATTCATGCCTTCGTGAGATATAACTGAACAGGGGTGTAAAAGGGGCCGCGGCGATACTGAAAATAAACCCGAGTATGATTAAGCTGGAAAAGAATGTCGGGTTCTGTATGTTGAAAATAATTCCGGGCAAATCAGTTTTGAGAATCGCGAAAAATATATATGCCCCGATGAAAGAGAGCAGCTCAAGGACGATTATTCGTTTCAGGACATGTTTCTTTTTCCAGTGGCCTGCTTCATGCGCGAGCACGGCGAGTATCTCGCTCGTGTTCATCTTCCGGATAAGCGTATCGTACAGTACAATCCTCTTTACCTTTCCTATGCCGGTAAAATACGCGTTTGTATGCCGGCTTCTCTTTGATGCATCAATCTTGAAGACCCTGCTTACTTTAATGCCGGCCTTTTTCATGATGGCCCTTATTTTTTCTTCAATCTCACTGCCTTCAAGAGGAGTGAACTTATTGAAAAGCGGTTCGATCACGTATGGCGCGATATACATCATAAAGATGCTGAAGGCGAAGAAGAATCCCCATATGAAGAGCCACCAGTAATCCGGACTCTTCTGGATGATCCAGAATCCGCCGGATAGTATCAGGCCGATTATAACGGAAGAAATAAGCAGGGATTTTACTGAATCCGCAAGCCACAGTTTCAGTGTCATTGTGTTGAAGCCGTATTTGTTTTCGATCCTGAACGTACTGTAAAGGTTGAAGGGGACCGCAAGAAGTGTGCCGGCATAACTCAATAAAAGAAAAAAGAGAACGCCGCTCGGGACAAACGGCAGGTCCAGAGACAGTATCCATGAATTATAAATATCCAGCAGTCCTCCGAAAAGGAAAACCAGGAGGACTGCGTTGCTGAAGAGGGATTCGATAAGGGAAAGTGAATGCTTCTCAATTGTATAGTCGATAGTCTTCTTCAGCACTGGTTTATCGATGAATCCTTCGAATCCGGGAGGGATTTTCATCCCGTGCTTCTTCATATACCCGATATTAATCTGCTGGAGCCAGTATTCAATTCCCTGGACAAGCAGGTAACTGAATAATATAATTATCATGTATCCGGTCATCTCTCCACCCTCTATGTTTTCAAGATTTTGTATTAATTATAGCATTTGACTTTTGTTTTTTATGGTTTTATAGTTAAGAAGAATTCATAAGGGGGAATCCCCGGTTATAATAGTTATTGCTTTTGAATAACAGGAGGCATTCGATGGAAAGATCTATTGATAAGGCGACGCTTTCAGCTCTTGAAAGCGCAGAAAAGGCGGGAGTCAGCACTGTATGGGACAGGTATGCCGCTCAATCGCCCCAGTGCGGCTTCGGAGAGACAGGTCTCTGCTGCAGACACTGCCTGCAGGGGCCGTGCAGGATCAGTCCCTTTGAAGACGGGCCCAGGACGGGAGTATGCGGCGCTAATGCCGATATAATGGTGTCCAGGGGGTTGTCGAGGGCCATTGCCGCCGGCGCGGCTTCTCATGGCGGCCACGCAAAGCATATGGCGCATACACTGCTGAAAGCGGCAAAAGGAGAAGCGCCTGATTATCCGATCAGGGATGAGAACAAATTAAAGGCAGTGGCGGCCAGGATCGGTGTCAGCGTTGACGGCAGAGAGATAAACGAGATAGCTGCCGATGTGGCGATGAAGGCGCTGGAAGATTTTTCCGAGAAGGAAACTCCCTTGACCTGGGCCGCGACAACGGTCACAAAGGGCCGGGTCGATACGTTCCTGAAACTCGGGGTTGTCCCGACCGGCATTGACAGTTCCATCGCCGAATCCATGCACAGGACAACATACGGTGTTGATTCAGACCCGGTAAATATCATCCTCGGCGCCGTTAAATGCGCGCTGGCTGACTATGCGGCATGCCATATCGCAACAGATATTGCGGACATATTGTTCGGAACGCCTTCTCCTGTTGCAACTCGCGCCAATCTCGGAGTGCTTAATAAAAATGCCGTGAACATAGCTCTTCACGGACATAACCCGCTTTTAAGTGACATTCTGGTGCAGGTAGCCGGTGAAAAGGCGCTTAACGACAGTGCGAAGGCCGCGGGCGCGTCTGACGGAATAAATGTTGTGGGTGTCTGCTGTACGGGTAATGAGATAATGATGAGGCACAAGATACCCTTGGCAACGAGCTCAGTCTCCCAGGAGGCCGTGATTCTCACAGGAGCGCTTGATGCCATGGTTGTTGACTATCAGTGCATTATGCCGTCGCTCGCCGGTATCGCGGAATGCTTTCATACCAAATTAATAACAACCATGCCTATCGCAAAGATCCCGAAAGCGGAGCATATAGAATTCCATGAGCCGGAAGCAAAGGAGTGCGCGAGGAAGATAATAGAGGCTGCGATCGGGGCGTTCGGGAAAAGAGACCCCGGCAGAATAAACATACCGGACATATCCAGCACTGCGTTTGCCGGGTTTTCGGTCGAGGCAATCCTCTCCGCCCTGTCGCTTCTGGACAGCGAAGACCCTTTAAAGCCATTAATAGACAATATAGTTTCCGGCAATATTTACGGTGTCTGCCTTTTCGCGGGATGCAATACAGTGAAAGTGACGCAGGATGCAAACTACCTGGCGATGATCAGGGAGCTTGCAAGGAACAATGTCCTGATACTTGCGACAGGCTGTGCATCGGGAGCGTTCGCAAGGCACGGGTTCATGACACCCGAGGCAACAGAAAAATACGCGGGCCCCGGGCTGAAGGCGGTGCTTACGGCAATCGGCCAGGCTGCGGGTCTCGGCGGGTCTCTGCCCCTTGTGCTCCATATGGGCTCATGCGTTGACAACTCAAGGGCGGCGGATCTTGCGGTTGCTATTGCGGATAAACTCGGGGTCGACCTGGACAAGCTTCCTGTTGTCGCCTCTGCGCCGGAAGCGGTCACGGAAAAAGCGGTTGCCATCGGCACCTGGGCCGTTGCCGCGGGACTTCCAACCCACCTGGGTGTTGTTCCGCCTGTATTGGGCAGCAAGCTTGTTACAGAGGTCCTGACATCAACCGCAAAAGACCTTTTCGGTGGCTATTTCATTGTTGAGACCGATCCGCTCAAGGCAGCGGAAACCCTCATCTCGGTCATCGGCGAGAGACGTAAGGGTCTTGGGCTTTCGGTATAGGGGGCGATATGAAACAGATATTCGTCAAGCCTGAAAAATGTATGGGATGCAGGAGTTGTGAAATAGGGTGCGCGGTCCAGCATTCAAAGGATAAGAACCTCTTTTCCGCGGTCATGCAATCACCGCCGCCGATGAAGAGGCTGTTTCTGGAGGCAACGGAAGAGATAATGATGCCGGTCCTGTGCAGGCACTGCGAGGATGCTCCATGCCTGAATGCGTGTATAAGTGGATGTCTTTACAGGGATGAGAACGGTCTTGTGAGGCGGCGGAAAGAACGCTGTATCGGCTGCTGGACATGTGTGATGGTCTGTCCTTTCGGTGTGATAACACGGGACGGGGAGAAACATATCGCGGTCAAATGCGACGGCTGCCATAAGCTTGATATGCCCGCGTGCGTAAGCTCATGCCCTACGGGGGCGCTGGTGTTAGTTGATATTGATGAGTTCCAGCAGGAAAAAAGGCATAGGCTGGTGCTTACCGGGACAGAGAGGGAGGAATAGATGCGTCATATAATAATCGGCGGCGGCATCGCCGGAATATCGGCTTCAAGGGCGATACGCGGCAGGGATAAAGATGCGGAGATCACGATGATTTCCGGAGAAAAGGCAAAGGCGTATTACAGGCCGATGATACCGTATTTGATAGAAAAAGAGGGAATGGATATAAATTTCCTTGAAGACCCGGTCGAAAAATACGGAATCGGGGTCGTCTATGAAAAGGCGGCGGGTGTTGACGCCAAGTCAAAAGAGGTGATATTGTCTTCAGGTGAAAGGCTTAATTTTGATAAGCTCCTCATCGCGACCGGCAGTAGCCCGGTAATTCCAGATATTAGAGGTCTCGGAGGAAAAGGTGTCTTTACACTGAGGACGATGGAAGACGCGCTCGGGATAAGGGAGTATTGCAGGGGCAGGGAAGATGCCGTTGTATTGGGCGGCGGACTTGTGGGGATCAAGGCCGCGATCTCGCTGAAGCATTCAGGCCTTAATGTAACGATCATCGAAAAACTGGAGGAGATCCTTGATCAGAGGCTTGATAAAAGGGGTTCCCGGATTATTTCAAAAGTCTTGCTGAACGGGGATATCGGGGTGTTAACCGGTGATACAATTGAAGAGGTGATACGAAAGCGGGACATGGTTGAAGCGGTCAGGCTTTCTTCCGGAAAAGTCATTAAGGCCGATATTGTTATTGTCGCGGCAGGTGTAAGACCTGATGTCGATGTCCTGAAAAACTCCGGGATAAAAACCGGCAACGGCGTGTTGATAAACGAATACCTGCAGACCTGTATGCCTGATATTTATGCGGCGGGTGATGTGGTTGAATATCGGGACCTGATCACCGGCATGCTTTCCATAAACGCCTTATGGACAAACGCCGAAGAGATGGGCAGGCTCGCCGGCAAAAACATGACCGGCGAAAATATAAGGTATAGCGGCTTTCTCAGTGTGATGAACGCAACCGACATCTCCGGCATACCGGTGATAGCCGTCGGGATTATTGACCCGGATACAGAGGGTTATGAAGTGATTACCGATGACCGTATTGACAGTTACAGAAAGCTTGTTTTCAGGGATGATTTTCTTGTCGGCATCATATTTATCGGTGATTTGACGAACGCCGGTATCTATACAAACCTTATAAAGAATAAGATCCCGGTCGGCAGGCTGAAAGAAGAAGCGATAAAGGGAAATCTCGGATATATCAATTTCATAAGAAAAGCCCCTTTCCAGACGATAACGGTTTAACCCGGTAAAAGATGGAGCCGTTGCCGGTAATCAGGTTGTCAGATCAACAGGGCGGAAGGCCATCTCTTTCCCGTCCCAGATGAAGGCCCTGAAATGGCTTGTTTTTCCATTTTTGACCGATACGACGATATGGAGCGCGTCAGGGAATTCCGGTTCGCCGAAGACGGTCTGCGCCGCCTCATCGGTTTCGGAAAAGTAGGCGTCATGGTCGGTATGGGAATGATAAAAGGCCATGACCTTGTCACCCCTCTCTTTTGCGGACGAGAAGATGGCTTCAGCCTCACTCCTGTCGATAACGTAGGCTGTGCGCGCGTCCCGGATATGGGTAACCGGATCGTCGTTATGGAGCCGGTTCTGGATGTTTTCGCATTCGTGGACTGTCTGCCGCTCTGAATCCTGCGTTATTATGCCGCAGCACTCATCGGGATATTCTCTTTCCGCGTGATCGGATATCCTGTCCATCGCCTCTCTGCTTATATATGCCTTATATTTCATGGCTGAGATACCTGTCGCCGCCGTCAGGGAATACGACCACTATCAATCCTTCCCTGATCTCCTCCGCGATGGCTAACGCGCTTACCAGGGCAGCGCCTGAGGAGTGCCCGACCGCCAATCCCTCGATGGTCAACAGCTTTTTTACCATATCATAGGCCTTGTCGGTATTCACAAATATTGTCCTGTCCGGAAAATTCAGGTCATATATCCCGGGGACAATCGAGCTTTCCATATGTTTAAGCCCTTCTATGCCATGCATGGCGTCATCGGGCTGGACGGCTATAACTTTAATGTCCGGATTGAACTCCTTCAATGCCCGTCCCGTCCCCATAATCGTTCCCCCGGTCCCGACGGTCGCGACAAAGTGGGTGATCCTCTCTTTTGTCTGCTCAAGAATCTCTGGGCCGGTGGCGAGATAATGGGCCTTCCAGTTAGACGGGTTGTTATACTGGTCCGGCATAAAGTATTTATCAGGATTTTCCTCGTATATCTTTTTTGCTGTCCTGATAGCCCCGTCCGAGCCCTCAAACTGGCTTGAATATACGATTTCAGCGCCAAAACCCCTTATGATCTTCTTCCTTTCTATGCTGGCGTTTTTCGGAAGCACGATCTTTGTTCTGTATCCCTTGACCGCCGCGATCATGGCATAAGCGATACCCGTGTTTCCGGAAGTCGCATCCAGTATGGTCCTGTCCTTTGTCAGCAGGCCGGATTCCTCCGCGTCTTTAATCATCTGGAAGGCGGGACGGTCCTTTACCGAGCCGCATGGATTAAAGCGCTCAAGTTTTGCATAGACAGAGACATTCCGGCCGAGATGCCCGGCAAGTTTTTTTATACGGAGGAGGGGGGTGCCTCCTATCGTCTCGAAGATATTATGGTTTATTATATTTATCATGGAGCTTTTCATCTCAAAGCGTTTACTCCTGGTTATCAAAAAGTCTTGTGCTTAAGTATCTTTCGCCGGTATCCGGGAATATGGTCACGACCTTTCCGCCTTTCCCGATTTTCTTTGCCGTCCGCAGGGCGGCGAAAAAGTTCGCGCCTGATGATATGCCGCATAATATGCCTTCTTTTTTGATGAGCTGCCTTGTCATACTATAGGCGTCTTCATCCGAGACCGTGATTATATCGTCGATTATCTCCCTGTTGAGGACATCCGGCACAAAACCTCCTCCTATCCCCTGGATCTCATGGAGGCCCGGTTCTCCTCCTGAAAGCACGGGGCTTTTTGAAGGCTCGACAGCTATAACCAGCACCTTGTCGCCCAGTTCTTTCTTCAGCACTTCACCCACTCCGGTGATAGTCCCTCCAGTCCCTACGCCGGCCACAAAGGCGTCGAGGCTTCCGATCTGATTTAGTATCTCCCGGGCGGTGGTCTTTCTGTGGGTTTCGGGGTTTGCCGGGTTGCTGAACTGCTGAGGCTGAAAATAGCCCTTGCTTTCCACCAGTTCCGCCGCCTTTTCAACAGCGCCGATCATGTCCCTGCTTCCCTCTGTCAGGATTAATTCGGCGCCAAAGGATTTCAGTATGTTCCTCCGCTCCACGCTCATCGTCTCGGGCATTGTCAGTACGAGCCTGTACCCTTTTGCCGCAGCCACAAAGGCCAGACCGATACCGGTGTTCCCTGATGTCGGCTCGACGATCGTGTCCCCCGGCCTTATCTTTCCGTCCCTCTCCGCCGCCTCAATCATCGAAAGGCATATCCTGTCCTTGATCGAACCACATGGATTAAAAAACTCTATCTTGCCGTAAATCTCGGCTGAGTCTTCATCCGTTAAACTGTTGATCTTCAGCATCGGGGTATTCCCGATGATGTCCAGTACAGACTCTGAGGCTTCTTTGTAAAAGAAAGGTTTTTTCATAATATATAAAAAAGAGAGCAGGCAGTTGCAAACTGTAGCGACTATAATAACATACAGGAAAATGCAAGTAAATATTCCGGGGACGGATTCATGAATCCCGGGGAAAGATGCAATCGAGTTGTTAATGCGCGCTAATCTATATTCATGCCATAAGTTTAATAGCTATCTGCCTGGCATGCCAGGAGATGCTTTTTATCTCATCAGGCATGTTCAGAAAGATTGCCGCCGCCATAATCAGGAACGGTTGCA
>JAYWMP010000050.1:0-4003 GCA_035873255.1 Nitrospirota bacterium | reverse complement strand
ATAGAGGGAGATTCAATACTCCTGACCTGGGTGGGTCTAGGGGACGACATCCTTTATAATGTCTACAGAAGCCATGAAAAAGGAAAATATGGTCTGATTCCGGTAAACCGGTCCCCTTTAAAGGAGAACTCGTTTAAAGATCCCTTTAATTTCGATGGGCCTGTTTATTACACCGTAAGAGGCCTGACCGCGTCCGCTGCAAGAGACGAGGGGCCGGCGTCGGCGGAAGTTGCTGTGAATCCCCTTGAACTGGTCCCTTCTCCACCACGGGACTTTCAGTATTTCGTTTCATCCGGCAAAATTTATCTTTTCTGGAAAGAACCGGAAGAGAACTGGATAACAGGGTACCGGATTTACAGAAGAACGGATGGCGGAGACTATGTTATGATAGGCGAGACAGTAACTCCCGCGTTTATTGATAAAGAAAATGATATACCGGCAAAAAGAGATTACAGGGTAATCTCTATAGGTCCGGTGAAGGAAAGCGTTCCAGTGGAGATTAAGGGTGTTATCATTCCTGTAAAGGAGTAAGCAACTGAAATGTTTCCGGCTCTATACGGTCCGTTTGACATAAAAATACAATTAATTTAACCTAATATGTAACAATCATTTATCCTATGAAAGCAAAAATACTCAAAGAATTCAAAGAAAGCATATCCGTTAAGGAAAAATTCATTGAAGGTCATCTTGAGACGGTGATAGAGGTCTCAAAGGCGATTGCAAATGCCTTTAATGAAGGCAATAAATTAATCCTGTTCGGCAACGGCGGCAGCGCCTCGGACGCATCCCATATCGCAGCTGAATTTGTGAACAGATTCAAGATCGAACGTCCCGGATTACCCGCCGTCACCCTGAATACCGATATGGCGATTCTTACAGCTATAGCCAACGATTATGATTATTCGGATATATTCGCAAGACAGCTGAAATCCCTTGCGGTCGAGGGGGACATGGTTATAGCCATAAGCACAAGCGGACAATCTCAAAACATAATCAAAGGCATTGACGCGGCAAAAAAAAAGAAACTGAAGACGGTCCTCTTCACCGGAACAAAAGGTGAAAAACTGGCTGCAAAGACCAGCTATTCTTTCGTCGTGCCTTCAAGTAATACACCGAGGATACAGGAATCTCACATTACTCTCGGCCATGTAATCTGTATGCTCGTCGAAGAAATACTGTTTGAAGCACCAAGAAAAAAATAATCGGGGAGTGAAGGTCCTCGGCATCGACCCCGGCAGCCTGAAATGCGGTTACGGAGTAATCAGCCTGAATGGTACAGAGCCATTTTATGTCGCGTCCGGTGTAATCTCCGCTCCGGCGTCAAAACCTCTTCACAAAAGGCTGGATTACATTTTTAATTCCCTGCTGGAAATTGTCCACAAATATCAGCCCGATGATATGGTTGTAGAGAAGATTTTTTTTGCAAAGAACCCAAAAGCCGCCCTGAGCCTGGGACATGCCAGGGGGGTTGTACTTCTCGTTGCTGCGGCCGAAAACATCAACCTGCACGAATGCAGCGCGCTGGAAGTAAAAAAGGGAGTCGTTGGATATGGACGCGCCGAAAAAAAACAGGTACAGGAAATGGTAAAGATGATATTGAATCTCGGGGGAACAATCTATCATGACAGCGCCGACGCCCTTGCTCTTGCCATCTGTTATATTAATACTATAAAATTCAATAAATCGACAGGGACATCCGGATAATGATAGGCTCACTTAAAGGAAAGCTCGTATCGAAAAGGCCTGACAACGTGCTGATAGACGTCAACGGCGTCGGGTACCAGGTCAATGTGCCGTTAAATATCCTCTCTAATTTACCGATGGAAGGACAGGACGTTTTTCTGCTTATATATACTCATGTTCGGGAGGACTCGATTCAGCTCTTCGGGTTTACCTCGGAAGAAGAGAAGAAGATTTTCATTATACTTCTGGGTATCTCTGGAATCGGCCCCAAGGTGGCGCTGAATATTCTTTCCGGAATAAAATATAACGATTTCATTAATGCAATCGAATCCGAAGACGTTGAGATGCTCTGCCGGATTCCGGGTCTCGGCAAAAAAACAGCCCACAGACTGATCCTTGAACTCAGGGAAAAACTTCCTTCATCAACGGGAACAACAAACAGGCTGTTTGAAGACACCTTGTCCGCGCTTATTAATCTCGGATATAAAAGAAACGTAGTCCACCAGTCCCTCGAAAAAGCTTATAAAAAGGGCTTCGATGATATTGAAAGCCTCCTCCGGGAAACACTGAAACTAATGACGGGAAATGCCGGTGAATGATCCAGACCTGAAAAGCGGATATAAAGAAGACAGGGTCATAAGCCCTGAAATCAGCGATACCGACCTCCCCGTGGACCTGAACCTGAGGCCGAAATCCCTGGATGAATTCATCGGCCAGGAAAAGCTGAAAGACAATCTCAGGATATTCATTAAAGCCGCCGGGCAGAGACAGGAACCGCTTGACCATGTCCTTCTCTGCGGCCCTCCAGGGCTTGGCAAGACAACTCTTGCTCATATCATAGCAAGTGAATTAAAGGTAAATATAAAAAGCACTTCGGGACCGGTTATAGAAAGGCCGGGAGACCTCGCGGCGATTCTCACGAACCTCTCTGATATGGACATACTGTTTATCGACGAGATACACAGACTACCGAGAATTGTGGAAGAGGTGCTGTATCCCGCGATGGAAGATTTCCAGCTCGATATAATAATAGGACAGGGTCCTAACGCCAGAACACTTAAACTGAATCTTCCCAGGTTTACGCTTATCGGAGCAACAACGAGGACCGGACTTTTAACATCTCCTCTAAGAGACCGTTTCGGCGTAATCAACAGGCTTGGATACTATAATCCCGAGGAACTCAGGATGATAGTGCATCGTTCAGCAAATATTCTGAAGATATCTATTGAAAAAGAATCCGCTCTGGAGATATCAAAACGTTCCAGGGGAACGCCCCGCATCGCCAATAGATTACTGAAACGGGTCAGGGACTTCGCCCAGGTTCTGGGTGACGGCGGAATCGGGCTTGAGATAACCAGGAAATCCCTCTTTTCTCTTGATGTCGATGAAAAGGGTCTTGACGACATGGACAGGAAACTCCTCTTAACTTTAATAGATAAATTCAACGGCGGCCCCGTGGGAATAGAGACCATTTCGGCTTCATTACGGGAAGACAGGGAGACCATAGAAGATATTTATGAGCCGTATCTGCTCCAGGAAGGTTTTCTGGAGAGGACGCCGCGCGGAAGAGTCGCGACAAGAAACGCCTTTATCCATCTGGGGAAAAACGCGCCGCCGGAACTTTTCTGATTACATGAAAAACACAGGAGATAAGATTGTCTGTATATGCCGGTCAGTTCCATCATTTATAATAAGGATGGTAACATGCGGATGGTAACTCCCGGAAGGCTTCTCATGCATGTATGCTGTTCAAATTGCAGCATCTACCCACTGGAGACTTTTCTGTCCAGAGGGATTGACATTAAATGTCTCTGGTACAACCCGAACATTCATCCGTATACCGAATATTCGAAGAGGCGTGACTCCCTGCTGAAACTTCAGAAGCTCTGGAATCTTGATATTGAATACATTGATGAGTATCCGCTCGACGACTTTCTTAAGTCCGTTGTTAACCAGGGGGTAAACAGGTGCGCAATATGTTATTCTAAAAGGATAGATAAGACAGCGGAAACAGCGAAAAAAATGAATATCGATTCTTTTACGACATCACTACTTGCAAGTCCATACCAGAAATTTGATATGATAATAGAGACAGGCAAGACCGCGGGCAAAAAGCATGGAGTGCGATTTTACTTTGAGGACCTCAGGCAGGGCTGGAATATTTCCCGAAATCTCTCCAGAGAATTCGGGCTTTACAGACAGAAATATTGCGGCTGCATATACTCTGAGATGGAAAGGTATATCAAGTCCTCCCGGAATCAATAATCTGAAGAGGGACCAAAAACCATGGAATCAGGTCAGGGAACGGTTATCCTTACAA
>JAYWMP010000014.1:0-9411 GCA_035873255.1 Nitrospirota bacterium | reverse complement strand
GGGGTGGCATGGAAAATTTCTCTATAACCGAGGCGATTGAACAGGCTGTTCAGACAGAGAAGCTTGGATATGATTTTTATAATCAAATGGCTGAAAAGTTTAAAGATGATGAAGATATTCCAGGTCTTTTTAAAATGCTTTCGGCAAAAGAACTGGAGCATGAAAAGACTTTCTCCGGCCTGAAGGAGAAGGTCAGGGATGCGGAGATCGAAGGATGGGATGAGTTCTCACAATATTTAAGGGCCATTGTTGAATCGGCCTTTTTTCTTGGAAAAGACAAGGCGCTGGCATCCATGGCTGATGTAAAGACAGTCGGAGACGCACTCGATTACGCCCTGGGCTTTGAAAAGGAGTCCCTGCTTTACTACATCGAAATAGGGAAAGCGCTCAAGGATAATGAAGTTATTGATGAGATTATAAATGAAGAGAGAAGCCATATAATACAACTCGGAAAGAGCAGGGAAGACCTGATCAGCCAGACCTGAATGCCGAACGAATGGAAGCGCCGGAAAGGCCTCAAAATGACGACAGGATTCAAGTATTATTCAGATAAATGCGGGCATAACTTAATCCGGAATTCAGAAAAATGGACATCTCGATAAAGATAGGCGGCGAAGCAGGGCAGGGCATACAGACAATTGGCGGCACGCTCGCAAGTGTGTTCGCGAGAACAGGTTATCATGTCTTTACCCATCAGGACTATGAATCACGGGTCAGGGGCGGACATAATTTCTTTCAGATCAGGTTTTCCGATGCCCCCGTAATGTCATCGAGAGATAAAATCGATATCCTCGTCGCCATGGACAGGGAGAGCATCCTGGTCCACGAAAAGGAACTTTCCGAATACGGATGGATAATCTATGACGCCGCCGCATTGAAGCAGAAGCATGACAACCCACGGTTTCTTGACATCCCGTTTGTAGATCTCTCTGTCGAGCACGGCGGAAGCAGGATAATGGCGGGCACGGTAGCGGTCGGCGCGGTCCTGGGATTAGCCGGAATGACACTTGATGTCCTTGTCGATATCATAACGGCGGCGTTTGGGAAAAAGGGCGAGGATATCATCAGGGCGAATATTGCCGCCGCAACCGTGGGACACGCGTATATAGTAAAGCAGTCCATGCAGTCTCCGTTTTCGCCCGCCGGCCCGTCACGACCGAAGATGCTGATTGCGGGTAATGACGCGATAGGACTGGGGGCCGTTGCGTCAGGCTGTAAATTTTATGCGGCCTATCCGATGACGCCATCAACCGGGATCATGAATTATATTGCCGGCAAGGGTGAGGACTACGGCATTATCGTTGAGCAGGCAGAGGATGAGATTGCCGCCATTAATATGGCGCTCGGCGCCTCGTATGCCGGTGTGAGGGCCATGACAGGAAGCTCGGGCGGTGGTTTCGCCCTGATGGTCGAAGGGCTCTCCCTCTCGGGAATGACAGAGACGCCTGTGGTGATAGCTCTTGCGCAGAGGCCCGGCCCTGCAACAGGTCTTCCAACCCGGACGGAACAGGGTGAACTGCAGTTCGCATTATATACGGCGCATGGAGAATTCCCGAGGGCCGTCTTTGCGCCGGGAACGCCGGAGCAGGCATTCCATCTCACTAACAAGGCGTTTGATATTGCGGAAAAATACCAGATACCGGTCATTATTCTGACCGATCAGTATCTGGCCGACTCCCAGTGGACATTTGACGGATTTGATCTGGAGAAGATCTCCTATACTGATTACAGACTCAGGGGTGATGCATTCAGGGAGCTTTCCGGATACAAAAGACATGCTTTCACGGACGACGGGATTACGCCCATGGGGGTCCCCGGAGAAGCAGGGCATCCGGTTGTGACCGACAGTGACGAACACGACGAAGAGGGACACATAGTTGAGGATGCCGGGACAAGGATAAAGATGATGAATAAAAGGCTTTTCAGGAAATTGCCCGCCCTGGCGCGGGAAATAGCGCCTCCGGTATTTTACGGCGACGCAGAACCGGAAATAGTAATTGCGGGGTGGGGGTCGACATACGGCATAATGAAAGAGGCCGTAGATATACTGTCAGGTGATAAAAAAATCGCCATGTTCCACTTCAGCGAGATATATCCGTTTCCATCAACTGACAGGTTCGATTATCTGAAGCTTCTCGGGAACGCAAAGCTCAGCATCTGCATAGAGAACAATGCAACAGGACAGTTTGCGCGTCTTATGAGGACAGAGACGGGATATGAGTTTGATCAGAGGATTAACAGGTATGACGGACGGCCCTTTTTGCTGGAACAATTAGCAGGTGAGATAGATGCCATCATCGGAAGACTATAAAGGACGGACCCCGGCATGGTGCCCTGGCTGTGGCAATTTCAGCATTCTCGGGGCATATAAGCATGCACTGGCGGAACTGGGCCTGGAACCACATCAGTTCACGATCGTATCCGGCATAGGCCAGGCTGCAAAGCTGCCGCACTACCTGAGATGCAATACCTTCAACGGCCTGCATGGAAGGACTCTCCCTGTCGCGACAGGCATAAGGCTCTCCAACCATGATATGTCCGTAATCGCTGTTGCGGGTGACGGCGACTGTTATGGCGAGGGAGGGAACCACCTTATTCATACCATGAGAAGGAACGTTAACGTAAAACTCTTTGTTCATGACAACCAGATATACGGCCTCACAAAGGGGCAGGCTTCTCCGACAAGCATGGAGGGAATTAAGACGAAAAATCAGCCCGCCGGTGTTTTTTCCGGACAATTAAATCCTATGGCACTGGCTGTGGCGCTTGACTGCAGTTTTGTCGCCAGGGGATTTGCGGGGGATGCGGAGCATCTGAAGGGGCTGATAAAAGATGCGCTAAACCACAAGGGGTTCAGCCTTGTTGATATACTGCAGCCCTGTGTGACATTCAATAAAATCAATACGTATGAATGGTACAGCCGGAGGGTATATCATATAGAGCCGGACTATAATCCGGAAGACCGGATCAGGGCGTTTGAACGGGCGCTCGAATGGGGGGACAGGATCCCCATAGGTGTGATTTACAGACACCATCGCCCGATATATGAAGACAGAATACCCGTTATCAGGAACAGCCCCCTGGTGAAACAGCCTTTTGATAGCTCAAGGCTGGAGATTACGTTACAGGAGTTCTATTGAGGCGAATATTGAGTAAATAAGTGACTGCGTAATATCACATTATTTGCAGGTAGTTGCTCAAGACCAGTGCCATCGTCTGTCAGAATGTTCCCCTGCCCGTTCTTAGCGATGCCGGGGCCCAGCTGTCATCCGATCCGTGAAAATGGCAATTATTGCAGTCTATGGGTTGTCCTCCACCACCACCACCGCCGCCACCACCGCAGACAACCTTGGCAAGACCGGCGCCGTGACAGCTACTGCATGAAGACTGGCTATATGGATAATCAGGCGCGCAGTGGTGAACATATTCCCATGAATTGACCGAACCACTGGAACTGTAATCCCTGTCATCAGTATGGCACTGTCTGCAAAGGTAGCCTGTTTCCGTGCCACTGGTTGTGGTGACGGTTCCGGCAAGCAGGCTGCCGTTCACCTCTCTTCTTATCATACGCGTATTGGGTGATCCATGGGGTTCATGACAGTCGGTACATGAGAGCACATACCGGCCTCCATTGGCGTTTGTATAGGGGGTGTCTATATCCAGGTAGCTGCCGCCGGTTCCGTCAGCCGCCTTCTTTCCGTGCTTGTCGCCGGTTGATGCGGACCAATCTATAAAATCTATAGAACTGTTTGAATGACAGTCCAGGCAGAATGTCGGGAAATCGGTCATGTTGGAGCCGTTCTGTGTATTGGACCCATCCGGCTCAAAAGTCGTTGTGGAATTATACCGGTAAGGCGCCTGGTAAATTAACGCACCGGCATAATCGCTCATCTTCTCCCCTGTTCCATCTCCCCAGAGGCCCCATGAGAGGTTGTCCGTGCTGTGCAGGCTAGGACGGGAAACAGGCCACCCCCTGCTAGCGGATGTCTTTGCGGTATTGGGCGAGTTCTCGGGGTCCCCCTGGGCGGAGTGCGGATTATGACAGGCGACGCACGGATTTGAGTTGGATGTGAATCCCCACGATTGAGTGGCGATAAAACTCTGTATGTTCCCCAGGTTATGTGATGAAATACTCGGCGGATCGGTAAAGGCCTCCAGAATATCGTTCAGTGTATCGGTAGTCCAGCCCCCCGCGCGGAAGCTGTAACTGCGATTGACAATCGCGGAGGCTGCGTATGTGGTTGTATTGTCATGGCATTTAAAGCATACGCCGTCAGTCTGGCTGACATAGTTGTCGTAAAACAGCAGATAATCGGATGGCGTGGTCGTCTGTCCCTCAATACTTGCGTGCTGTTCGTGGCAGTGGGCGCAGTTTCCTTTTGAATAATCAGGGAAAGGAGTGACACCGTCGGTTGTATAGCGATCTACTCCATACAAAATATCCCCATGGGCGGAATCGAGATAAGGCCCGGCGTTGACGGAATCTACACGCAGGAAAGCCGGTAAGAGGAGCAGGGTATACAAAACAATCAATAGCATCTTTTTTCTGTCTCTCAATTTATCACCTCCGGAATTTCCCTGGGATATCCCGGCCCCCTGTGATGGGCCTCATCTAATTTTTCGAAGTATGGCATACATTACATCCATTTGTCGCAGCGTTTCCAGGCCATCCCTTGAAGTCCCATCTCAATAATTTATAATACGGAGAGGCATGGGAACGGTGGCATGAAATGCAGATGACAATATCGGTGCCCGGCGTCACCGTAGCGGTATTCATGACATTATCAGGGTCCGGTCTGGCAACGGGTGCGACCATGCTGTAAGTCGTGTAATCGGCATATTCACCCGTGCTCTTCAATACTATGTCCGTAGGGTGCCTCAGCCAGGGGCTTGCGCTGCCGACACCAAGGGAATTATGGAATCCGCCGCTCCCGCTGTTTCCGTGACACTGCCCGCAGAGATAGCTGATGGTCGAAACAGTGCTGAAATTCGTCGCCCCCTGGTACTCATTATGGCTTGTATTAATGTTGTCCTGTTCCCAGTCCGCATCTTCTTTTCCTGTTATGCCGTTCAGGAAACGGTAGCTGAGGCCGACTGTGCTCCCGGTAATACCACCGGAATCATCTGTGTGGTGTGCTCCTGTTACCCCCACGATATTGTTATTGCCCGTGCTTCTGTCTCCATGACACCCGACTTCCCCGGCACAGGTCAACTGTGACGACATGGCGGAGCCTCCGGGCGGGGTGAGGCCGAGGGTGCCGTCCTGCGCCTTTATCCCTGACACATTATGCCCTGTCGAGTCATCGGCGATCGCATAGTAGAAGTTTCCACCGGCAAGTATGCTGGTGGGCGAGGTTGTGTTGTAGATAATGGGTGTATTGTTTATTATGGTGACGGCCGTTGTACTGCTGTGACAGCCGACACAGTCATTCGTGAGCAGGGCGTCATACGGCCCGGACCCGCCCCATCCCGATGACTGCGTGCCGTTCTGGCTGTAATGCATTGTGTGGCAATTACTGCAATCACCTGTGACGCTGGAGACTGCCGTGGACGGGATAGAGAAAAGTGCTAACGTGAATAACAGGCATGGAATGAGATAAAGCGGCAAAAGGCTGTGACTTATGGTGGAGCATTTGTTCAGGCCGGTTTCTTCAGTGTCTGATATATTTGTGTCATAACCGGACATAAACGCTTTTGGACCCGCGTCTATGAATTTAATTGTATTTAAATTTAAGGTCATATCGGGCTTTAAGAAACTCTTTTCTAATGAACGACGCAATAATTATGCCACTTGCAGCGCTCATATTACTTTAAAATGCCGGCGGTTTAATCCTGTTCAGTACGGAAAGTATGTAAGTATCTATATAATGTATGGAAATCATTATATGTTATCCGGCATATCTCATTTTTTATGGCACTGTATGCAAAGCTGTCTTTTCCTGTCAAAGGAGAGCATGAAGTCGGCCCTCGCGGAATGTATGCTGTGACATGAAATACAGGTAACCTGTCCGCCATTGCGCGGGTCGATAACGCCCGGTCCTAAAGGATGGGTGGTTTTATGCTCTGATTCATGACATCTGGAGCAGGTCGATATCTTATCAGCCCTGAAATATAGCGGTTCGCCGGAATGGACCGGTATATGGCATTCAAAACATTTTCTGTTTTTGACGGGGTCACACCCCTGGCCTTTCAGCGTCTTTTCCATCCGGGTTATCCTCTTCGCCGTACTTTTATGGCATGAGAGGCATAAGTCCGCCTCTTCAACCGTCAGGTTTTTTCTGCCGGAGGCATGGTTGTTATGACACATCACGCAGGTATTCTTTACTCCCCTGGCGTGTATGTCCCCCTCTCTGAATTTTGAGGGGTCCTTCTCGTGGCAGCTGAAACACAGCGCCTCACCGGGAAGCCTGGTGGTCATGGGCGTATTGATTGAAACAGGGTTGTGGCATCGCCCGCACTTCCTGTCAAGAAACGCGGTGTGGCCGTAGGGCCCCAGCAGTCCTTCCGCATCGGAGCTATGTCCGGCATGACATGACGTGCAGTCCATGGATCTTGTGGCGAAAGATATCGGGACTCCCTCTGCTTTGCACAGGGGCTTCTTATGGCAGCTTTTGCATAACTTCTCTGGCGCGGCCAGCAACTGGTTCTTTTCCCCGGATGCATGCGGATTATGGCATGACGAGCATTTCCCGTCGCTGAAAGGTTTGTGGACGTTAGCTTTTTCTGCATCGGCTTCAAGCCGTCCGTGGCATTCCCGGCAGAGATTTTTCTCTTTCGCTACCAGCAGGTATTTATTTTCGCCGCTATGGGCGTAATGGCAGTCGGTGCATCTGCCGTCTTTGAGTGCGCTGTGCACGCTTGCCTTTGAAAGAAGATTCCGGATGTCGTTATGACAGCCAAGGCAGAGCTCGTTGATCTCGCTGTTCAACAGGCCTTTTATGTTGCTCGTATGAGGATTATGACATGATGAGCAGAGACCCTGCCTGAACGGGAAATGTACGTAAGCATTGTTAAGATCACCCTTCAGCTTTTTATGACACTGGTAGCACAGTTCGGGCATGCCGTCCTTAAGACCGTTATATGCATAGGTCTGCCCGCTCCATAAAAAGACGATCATCAGCATGGAGCATAGAGCGTAAAGCAGAGGCGGCGGTATCTTTCTCCCTGTCTTATTCATGGCAGAACTTGCAGTCTCCCCTGAGAAATGGATTATGTCTGATTTTTTTAAGCATTCCCGGCTCTTCGGTTACATGCGGTTCATGACAGCCCAGGCATTTTTTGATTCCGGCCAGGGATTTACCGTGCGCCTTCAGCAGGTTTTCCGTGTCTTTTTCATGGCATTTGAGACATAATGCAGGGTCTCCCCCGCTTACCAGGTTTTTTGATTCGGAATAATGGGAACGGTGACAGCTGAGACAGTCTCCTTCTTCCATGCTTATATGGCCTTCTCTCACCCTTGTGGTGACTATTTTCTCATGGCATGAGAGACAGAGATCATTGGGGTTGCTCAAAAGCAGGTTGTTAATCTTTGTTACGTGCGGGCTGTGACATGTGGTGCACTTGCCTTCTTCAACGGGCATATGCCTGTTACTGCTCTTCTCCAGTCCGCTCTCTATCGTTCTGTGACATTCATAGCACAGCTCCGGCATCGGTTCGACTGTGTTGGCGCTGAAGTCGCTTGCATGGGGATCATGGCATTTTCCACAGGCATTATCTTTAAAAGGCTCATGCATGTCACTATCTTTGTACCCGAGGACCATATCGCCGTGACAGCTCAGGCAGAGCTCTCCCATCTTATCCTTCAGCAGTTTCTCCTGAACGGAAGCGTGCGGGCTGTGACAGGATATACACTGTTTTTTGGCGACAGGCGTATGAACGTACGTTTTGAAGAATTCCTGTTCTTCCTTTACATGACAGGAATAACATAATTCGGACATCGGCACCCTGACCATGGCGGCATTGTTGCTTCCGTGGGCGTCATGGCACTTTGTACATTCCAGTCCGGCGAACGGGGGGTGCGTATATTTCTTGTCCAGGTTCTTCTCTTCATTGATATGGCAACTGAAACATATCCGGTCCTTGCCGGCTTTCAGGTAAGGCATGTTTTCCGAAGAATGCGGGTCGTGACAGGCCGTGCAGCCCTGTTCTTTTATCGGCTCATGAAGGTTGCTGACCCTGAATATGCCCGACATCTCTTTATGGCATTTAATGCAGAGATCATTTTTATCCTCTCTGGTGATATTTGGATAATCCGTGGCATGCGGACCGTGACAGCTCAGACATTCGCCGTCGGCCATGGGGCCATGCATGTATTTCTTTTTAAATTCACTCTCTTCTTCCTTATGGCAGGAATAACAGAGTCCGCCATCCGGTTTGATAACATCAAAGGGTTTGGGATCGGTGGCCTCTTTATGGCATGAATCACACTGCCGGAGCATTAAAGGGGCATGAACTGATTCCCGCAACAGGCTGTTGTTTGTCGAACTGTGAGGAGTGTGGCAGCCGGTGCATTTGCTCCTCTCAACGGGATAGTATTCATGGGCCTTTCTGAACTCCCCCGACCTGTAATCATGGCACGACCGGCAGAGAGCCGATTCCTCTTCAACGAGATTATACCTGTATTGTGAGCCGTGGGCCGCGTGACAGACAAGGCATCCGCCGGAGAGCGGCTCGTGGCGTTTGGCCCTCATAAAAGGGGTTTTATCGTGGCATGTAAAGCAGATATCGCTGCCTGTTGTCTTCTGGAGCGCTTTGTTGTCCGATGCATGGGGGTCATGGCAGGCAATGCACCTGTCCTGCTCCAGGGCGGTATGAATATTCGCCATCTTTTCGATCTCCCCGGCCATCCCGGAATGGCAGCGATAACAGAGTTTTGACTCCGACCTTTCCCTGAGTGATTTAACTGCGATCTTTCCATGACGCAGGTGACAGGCCTCACACTCCCGGTCACCTGCAGGCGCATGGACATATTTCTTGCCTAACTCGGGTAACTTCTCCTTGTGACAGTCCATGCAGGGTTTCGGCTGAAACCCCTTTCTCTCCTGTCTCTCTTCCGGCAGGCATGAGTTGATCAGGCTGAAAATAAAAAATACCAGAAGAATTTTCAGTGTATTCTTTGCTATGGGCTTAATCATTACTCCCTCGAATCAGTCTTTGCGCCATATTTATATACATAACATAATACATTAATTGATCGATTTTATCACGCAATATATAGTGTCTGTCCATAAACTCAGTCTCTATCTGTCATTCCGGCAGTCCTTAAGCCGGTCGACGCGACTCGCGCGAAGACTTACATCGAAAATCCAGTGTTTTCAATGCCTTCTGGATGCCCGAGACCCCCGATCGGAGTCGAGGGCAGGCTTCGGGCATGACAAAAATTAAAAATGGCAATTTATAAACAGACTCTAT
>JAYWMP010000278.1:0-7248 GCA_035873255.1 Nitrospirota bacterium | reverse complement strand
TTTATGGACAGACACTATTTATTCTCTACCTGGATAAAAGCCGTCACAACAGGCTCATCTTCCCGCCGCGCAAAAAAAAAACACCCCGAAAAGGGGTGTTTTTTGGTAATCCATGGAATATACCGCTAATCTATCGTCCCTGTAACCATCGTGGTCCACGTATTAGTCTTATACACCACATCTATTGTAATTGTAACCGCTTCAGCCGGGTCGGTATCACCAGGATTTGCATCCGAAAGCACAAAGTCAAGCTCAACCGGACCATATATAAACAGATCAGGGAATGTGTAGTCATTTACACCTGAAAACTTGCCTCCGTCGGCGGAGATCTTTACGGTCGTACCCCCGATCAGGGCATTCAGGTTCTGGTCACAGACGATCACACGGAAACTCTGGAATCCCCCGTCAAGGATGGTAAAAGAGGCCGGATTAGCCACAATATACTCGGGCTCGCCGGTAATTAACAACCTGATATCCGTGAATATGGTCTTGTCGGAATCCCATACACCATTAAGACCATCATAGGTGCTGCTAAGATCGTCATCCATATAGATTTCGAAGGGATCAACCCCTGTTCCGTCATCCCAGGCGCCATTGTCGTTAACATCGATATAGGCCTCCTGGGGTGTATCTGTAAAGACCTCACCTGTATCGTACGCTCCATTGCCGTCTGAATCGTCAAAGGCTTCCTCACCCCTGGTGCTTGCCATGATCGTGGCCCATCCATCCCTGGGGTGCGCGGTCGTTAATATTCCATAATCTGCAAGCACCTGGCTCTGCAATGCGGTCTCCCATGCCTCGGGCGCAACGTCCTCAGGATATGGCAGCTGTGTCCTGTACACTACGGAAGTATATCCATCCGCATCAGTCACATTGCTGGTATCTATTGCTCCGGACTCAGCGGTAAAGGAGACGGACGTTCCCTCAAGAATGTTATAATTCTTGAACCTGTCCGACATAAAAACCAATATATTGGTTTCGATGCCAAACCATACAAGCCCCTCAAGGTTAAATCTTTCGGTTGCGATGCTCAGGTGGGCGTCACTAGGCACGCCGCCGCCGATCGAGACCTGTGTTGTTGTAGAACTCATTGTAGTGCCGTCAAGAGTAACGGTAGCGGTTATCTGAACGGTTCCCGCCACTGTGCCGCTGTTCAGATAAACAGCCGCCACGCCAGTGACCGTGGAGACGCTATGCTCGTTCGGTGTGGCGTCATTATCACCGATATACTCACCGCCGCCCGGCCCTGTCATCACAAAGTCGACCAGTGTTCCATCCACAACAGGATCACCGTATATATCTTTCACTATAAAGCTGACCAGGGATGTCTCGGTTCCACCGGTACCGGTGATCGCTATGACATTCGGTACCGCTGAATCAAATTCTATACTGCCTGTTGCCGCCGGATCAATGGTTATATCAACGCTATCACTCAGACCGCCCGCACTTCCTGTTACGGTGACGGTACCAGGGTCGTAGGCCGTAAACGTTGCCGTCGCAACACCGCCGCCCGTGGTTGCCTGTGATGTTATCGTGCCCAGATTTGACGGGCTGAGGCTGAAACTGACTGTTGTACCGTCCGGAACCGGAGCAGCCAGGTCGTCAAGAACTGTCGCCGTAATACTTACGGTCCCGCCGACTGTAACATTGGCGAGATTGGCTGTAACAGTTATATTTCCTACTATAACTCCGCCTCCACCGCCGCCTCCACCAACTCCTGACGGTACATCGCTGGTGCTGCCGCCGCTGCAGGCGGATATAAGAGTAATCAGGAGCAGGCCCAGAATCTTGTATGTGAATTCAGACATCTTCATCTTTTAATATATCCCCCTTTTTCACTCTTTTCCTATGCGCCGCCGCCGGACACTGAAATTGTGGCGCTGTCATATACCGAGCCGGACCGTACTTCAACGTCAGCCGTATATTCCCGGCCTCCACCGGAAGTAAAATCCACCCTCAGGTTATAGATCCCATAGTCGTCCGTAAAAACGTTCATCGGAGAATCCTTCGGCGTGTTACCGTCATATAGCTGGACCGCTCCATAAGGATCAGGCGTGGCCCACATATAGCTTATGTTCAGTTTTATAGGACCGACGGGAATCCCGTCTTTGTCTGTTACCGAGATAGTGAAGAGTTGCGTGTGTGATTGCAGGGTTGTTCCGCCGTCGGTAACGTCCACGGAATCAGGATTTATCGTGATCACACCATCGAAAGGAGCAAGATCGTCGGCGCCTCCACCGCATCCCGGAAGGAAGATAAAAAGCATAAGTATCAGGATAAGACTGTAATATTTACCTCTCATATTTTTTCTCCTGTATTTTTATAAAAATTTAAATTCACCCTCATCTCTGACCGTTCTCCTTACCCTTCATCTCCCTATCGTTACCGGACAACCACGGTTCAACGCTATTTTAATGAGCTGAACTCGACTATCGTCGGGGTGATAAATATCAGTATCTCATTCTTCGTCTCTACGTTCTTCTCCTTCTTGAAGAGGCGTCCCAGGAACGGTATCTTCGATAGCGTCGGCACTGCGGCGTTATCAACTCCGGCCGCGCTCTTGAATACGCCGCCGATGACTATGGTATCGGAGTTGTTCACCAGCACAGTCGTCTTCACAGTGTTTTTAATAACATCAACACCGCCTTCTGTAACGGATAATCCCGGCTCATCCTTTGTTATATCCAGGTCCATGAAGATCGCGCCGCCGGGTGCTATGCGGGGAGTGACCGTCAGTGACAGCAGGGCGTCAATCGCCTTGAAATCAGTTTTGTCGGCCGTCGCCACAGGCAGGTATATGGTCCTGCCCTGTGTTATCTTGGCCTCCTGGTTATTCATGGTCATCACCTTGGGATTGGATAAGACTTTTCCTTTTTTTGTGCTTTCAAGCGCCGACAACTGAAGATCAAGCGCGAAATTGAGCGAGTGGTTCACATAACCGAACCCTATAGCGCCGCCTGTTCCGGAGCCTGCAGCTGCAGGCATGTTGACCAGGAAATTGTTTCCGCTGAAGCCGGTGCCGCCGATCTGGGAGATTCCGCCCATCTGAATGGTGGATCCCTGTCTCGCCCTTGAATAGCCTGCGCCCCACTGGATACCGAGATCCTTTGTATAATCGGTATTCACCTCGACGATCTTTGCCTCGATCATCACCTGGCGGGCCTGCATATATTCGACATCTATGTCTTTGATTAATTGCTCCACCTTTTCGATATTGGGTTCGAGGTCATTAATTATGATAGTGCTGCCTCTTTCATCTGTGGTGATGCTCCCCCGGGAACTCAATAATTTGGCCGTGTCAATGGCGTCCTTTAATTTATTGATCTCGGCGTAGTTGATGGGGAATATCCTTGATACAAGCTCTCCAGCCTCGGCCCGCGCCTTTTTGGCCCTTGTAATCTCCGACAGTTCCTTGGCCACGACACTGGTGGGGACGATCCTTATAATATTTCCTTCCTCGACCTTCGAGAGTGAAAATGTCCGCAAAATCAGGTCAAGCGCCTGGTCCCAGGGAACATTTATTAATTTAAGGGTTATTTTGCCTGAAACACCGGGGTTAACGACTATATTATAGCCGCTGATGTCCGCCAGTAATCTGAATATCGGCACTATATCAGCGTCCTGAAAATCGAGTGAAATCCTCTTCCCCAGATATTTACCCTTGTTCTGACTACGCTCAGTCCTGGGCGCCGCAGCCACTGCTTCCGCCGGGATTTCGGATGGAATCTCCTCCACGACGGCTGCTTCTCCTTCCTGGAGGGTTATTATGATCGCACTGCCGATGGCGGTGACATCAAAATTCGTTCCCTCGTCCAGGTCCAGCACAAATCTCACTTTATCACGGTATTTCCCGGCCCTTATGCTTTTCAGCGGTGATACGGCTTCATCAGGCAGCGGGGCCGCCATCGTTACATCAGGGACATCCACTACAATCCTGTCATCCACCGGAAAAACATCGGGAACCATCGACCCATTTCCCTCTATCATCACCCTCAGCCCGGCGGCGGTCTCCTCAATGTCTATGCCGGTAATCTCTGTTGCGTCCGGCGGAGAAACGGCATCTATATCTATTTCTATTTCGGTCGGTACCGCAGCCACGACCGCTTCCGCCGCCGATACTTCGGGAACAGCATGTTCTTCGGGTTTGGTCAACAGCGTAAGTGTATTATCACTATATACGGGGACAACGGCTGAGGGGTTCTGAAGAACGACGTCGATCATGACCATCGGACCGGCTGTGTCCTCCTGCCGGGGTATTATCTCGGTGAAGCCCGCCTTGTCCGAAACAATCCGGTCGGTAAATTCACCGACAGTCATGTCCGGGATCTTTATTGTCGTCCTGTATGGATCCGTACTATATATGGTAAACGTAAAGTCTTTGCTGCTGCTGATCGACAACCTGTTATCCTGCACCTCTATGCCGGTAAGCACGGCTGTATCGACTGCCTCGGCCTCTTTTTTGATATTCTGACCGGCGCATCCGAAAATAAACGTTAATAAAATTATCGATAAAAACATTCTGAATTGTATAAATCTTCTCATTCTTCCCCCTCTGTTCGGAGTCTCATTACTGTATCTTTTGTTTTTATATGTCCTCTGTAATCCTGAACCTTCTCTCTTATATGGACTGTATCTTTTGTTATGCTGGTCACCTTGCCGTCATAAGGACCAAGGGTCGCACCCTCCCTGATCGTATATGATTTATTATCAGGCAATGTTATTAACGCATAATACTCCTGATTGTCCCATGCTATGGCGATTAATTTTATCTCTTCGACATCGAAATTCTCAAGAGGGCTCAGACCTTTCTTCTTTTTGGCCTTTATTGTAAATGTAACCAGCGACTTAAAGGGGTCCCTTCGGCCTTTCGGATCGTAAGGGTATACCTCCTGCTCAAACTTCGTCTCCGGCTTCGCCGGAACCGGCAGTATTTTCGCGGTTTTCACCCCGGGCTTCCGTAAGGCGGGTTTGGCGGGTTTGCTTTTTTCATCGCCACACCCGGCAAGACCGACTGTCAGCAGCATAATCAGGAGGTAAAACGCCAGACGCTTCATCATTTATCTTCTGCCCCTCTTCTTCTTTTTCGCGATCCTGGCCAGTTCTGCTTCGGGGATGGCGGAAAAAGTTGAGGCAGTGAACGTAATTGAAAGCATATCGTCCCCCTTCTTTTTTTTGCCCCTCTCAAGCTTCATGTTTGTGACATTAACAATCCTGTTCAGTCTTGTCAGGCTGCTAAGGAAATAGCCAAAGTTATGATAACTGCCGGTCACCTGTACCGAGACCGGTATTTCGTAGACAATTTTGCTTGAATGCACCCTTTTAGGGCTCGGCTTCCAGTATTTTATCTCGAGTCCCGCGCCTATGCCGAGATCGGACACCTGCTTCAGCAGACTCGAAATCTCTTTTTCCTCCGGAAGCTGTTCCTTTAACTCGTTCACCCTGGCAAGCAGTAATTCATTCTCCCTGATCAGGGAATCGAGTTTGGCCACCTTGGTTAGACTCGCTGCGATCCGGCTGTTCTGTTTGTCAATTCTGACCTCGAGCGCCTTGATCTCTTTCTGCTTCGGCATAATCACATATACCACTATTACAACGGAGAGAAGTACGCTCGGGAAAAGGGCGATTATGACTTTCGCGTAGGACGGCAGACTTTTTATGGTATTCATCGTTATTGTCACTACAGTTTCACCTGGAATTTTATTATAAAGTCATATAATTTATAATCATCAGCAGTCTTTGACGCCTTCGCCTGCACCGATTCCTGAAGATATACGCCGGTGAACAGCCTGGAATTTTTAAGGTTATTCACATAATTGACGACATCCGTGTTCGTAAAGGCGGTGCAGCTCAGGATTACGTTATTGCCTTTGACATCCATGGACCTGAGCCAAACCCCACCCGGCAGGTCTTTACTTACTTCATCCAGAATTTTAACCGGCTTCGTCTTGTCCTTACCGAGCTGCTCGATAATTTTTTTGCGGTTCCTGTAAATTTTATTGCGCTTCTCATAATCCTCGACCGCCTTTATCCTCTCCTTCAACTCCTCGATCTTTATCTCGTTCTCCCGGAACTGGACCTGCCTCGCCTCAACGCGGGAGTTGAACATATATACAAAATACATCAGCACCAGTCCGACGATTACCGTCAGAAATATTGTCGAAATAAGGAATGTCGGTATCGGTTTGGCTTTCTTCTTCTTCTTTACCGGTAAAAGATTGACTTTAATCATCTGTCGCCCTGCTTTCTTAAGGCCAGCCCAACGGCAACCGCCATCATTGAGCCCATTTCCTGTATATAAGCCAGATCAAACTTTTTGGGTATCCTTATATTCCTGAAAGGCTCGGCAACCCTGGTCTCGATGCCGGACCTGTCGGATATCAGACCCGGGAAGTTCTGGAGCAGGGCGCATCCGCCGCTCAATATGACCTCGGATATATCTTCGTGAAGCGTAGCGCTTCTGTAATAGTCGAAGGAACGGATGATCTCACTCAGTATTTCATCCGACGCCGCCTCAATAACGGAGAGAGCGTCTTCAGGAGAGACATTTTCGACCGCCTCTCCCCTTTTCAGTCTTTCAGCATTTTCATATGTGACATTAAATTCCCTCTGGAGGGCTTCAGTATGAAGATTGCTTCCGAGCGCACTGTCTCTCGTAAAGACGGATATGCCGCCTTTCAGTATGCTCAGGTTAATGGTGCTGGCCCCGATATTCAGCAACGCCACGTTCCTGCCCGGCTCAACTTCATAATTAATTCCATACATATTTTCGAGAGCGAAGGAATCGATGTCCACGATTATCGGGTTGAGCCCCGCCTCCTTAACAACACTGATATATTCGTTTATTATGTCTTTTTTGACCGCAACCAGGATGACGTCCATCTGTCCCGGTTCTTCTTTAGGTCCGATTATCTGAAAGTCAAGATTAACGTCCTCAATGTCAAACGGCACATACTGCTCAGCCTCGAATTTTATCGACTCGGAAAGTTCCTCTTCAGTCATCTCCGGAAGGGAGATTCGTTTAATTATAACGGATGAATGGCCGGCGATTGATATCACCGCGTTTTTCGCGCTCACCTTGACGTTCCTTATCATTTCCTTTAATGAATCGGCAAGTCGCAGTGAATCTATTATGGATCCGTCGACTATCAGTTCAGGCGGGAGAGGATGCACGTCAAACAGTTCCAGTTCGTAACTGCCTTTCACTTCTTTCAGCTTCACCGTCTTTATGTAGCTGGACCCGATATCTAA
>JAYWMP010000225.1:0-2450 GCA_035873255.1 Nitrospirota bacterium | reverse complement strand
ATTTCCAGGTCACACTTATAGTCATCCACAAAAAAATCCTCTGTCTCTATTAACATGCCGGACAGGCTTATACGTTTTATGTTGTATTCACAGGGATAGTCCAGCACCGCGTTATCAACCTTCCTGATCCAGAACCTCACAAGCAGTCTTTTTTCTCCCGCATCTGTTTTATTCTGATAAATAAACTTCAGCAGATCGGATGATTTTTCATTTAAAACATTGGTAAACTTGATACCAGCCTTGTAAACCGGAACCACTTCCCCTGTAGTTTTTGTTTCCGTATGACTCAGTACCGACCAGACAACCACTCCCATAAGGTTTAAAACCTTTTCCCGATACAATATTTTTAAAGCGTATTTCCTGTCAATGTTCAGTCTTTTCGTAGTCTCAATCGCCGCGCCGTCAATACTCATATTTACTATACTGAAATCCGCCGTGGAAAGCATATTGCCATACAGACCATCCACATTGCTTCTCTTATGCCTTCTTTTATCTTCTTTGTGGTCAACCATTTTTAACTCTCAATCGCGCATAACAGACCATTTTTTATTTCAGGATAATCCCTGCATAGCCGACAACGCTTTCAAAATCGCCGCTGACTTCCCCTGATGTCATGTATTTGATAAGACGCCCGGAGTCCGCGCCAAGTAACTTTGCGGCATGAATCATTACGGTCGCCGGAATATATCCGCACATTGATATCTTCTCTTTTCGGATAGTTTCATAAAAGGCTCTGGGGTTAATTTCGAGTATTTTATTGATCGCAATGCCGTCGTGCTGTCTGGCTATTCTATCTGGCAGGTAATGGCTCATGTCCGAGCTTGCGGCTAACACCACGGAATAATCAACACTCTTAACGGCCTTTGCGATACCTTCAGCCAATTCAATGCAATCATCAAATGATGCGTTAAGCATGGTTATCGGGACAATTTTTACGTCTTTTGAAAAATAAGACAGAAAAGGCAACTGAACTTCCAGAGAATGTTCGAAAATATGGGCCTGAGAATCCCTTGTAACCAGGGGGGTATTGAGCGCAATCCTCCCGGCCAGCTTTCTGTCGATTTTAAATGTACCAGTAGGAATTTCCCATTCGCCCTCCCCCATCAGGGAAATCGGCGGCCCAAGACCGGTATGGTTAGGTCCAAGCAGTACAAAGGTTTCAGGAAATTTTATTGAGGAATATGTAGCTCCAGCCACCGCGCCCGAGTAAATCAGACCGGCATGAGGACTGATGATGCCGATTGCGTCTTCTTTTACCGCCCTTATATCAACATATTGTTCAACCTGCTGAAACAACCTGGAACTATCATCGTAATAAAATTGTCCGGCAACAGCGGCAGATCGCTTCATCCGTCCCCCCTAAAAAGTCTCTTGTGTATCGTAAATCTCCCTGTCTGAATAGTTTTCGAAACTCGTACAATATGAAAGGAAAGACAGAGGAATGTCTCCTGTCGGACCATTTCTCTGTTTTGCTACAATAATCTCGGCCAATCCCTTATTTTTATCACTATCCTTGTTGTACACTTCATCCCTGTAAAGGAAAATGATCACATCCGCATCCTGCTCTATCGCACCGGACTCCCTCAGATCCGCCAGTGTCGGCCTTTTATTGCCGGTCCTGGTTTCAACCGATCTGTTGAGCTGACTCAGCGCAATAACAGGCACGCGAATCTCCTTTGCAAGTCCTTTCAGGGACCGTGATATCTCCGATATTTCCTGCTCGCGTCTCTCGGCATTTCCCCTTCCCCTCATCAACTGAAGGTAATCCACAATAATCAGGCCAAGTCCATGTTCGACCTTGAGCCGCCTGGCTTTTGCCCTCATTTCCAGCACGTTAGTACCAGAGGAATCATCTATAAATATCGGAGCTTCCGCAAGATTAGCGGCGGCGGACGTGAGCTTGTGCCAGTCTTCCTTTATTATAAAGCCCTTTCTGATCTTGTTTGAATCAACTTTGGCTTCGGAGCAGAGCATCCTGAACATTAACTGTTCCTTGGCCATTTCAAGACTGAATATGGCCACAGGCTCTTTCTGAGTGATGGCAACCTGCTGGGCGATATTCAGACTGAATGCGGTCTTACCCATTGAAGGCCTGCCTCCGATTATAATTAAATCACCACTCTGGAACCCTGTTGTAAGTTCATCCAGTTTGGTAAATCCGGAGGGAATCCCGGTAACAGTCTCTTTTCTGTCATATAGCTGTTCAATCATCTGAAAACTGTCTTTTATTAAATCTTTCAGTTTTACAAACGAAACGTTTATTCTTTTATCGGATATATCAAAAATAGTCTTTTCCGCGTAATCGATCATTTCTTCAACATCAAGTTCGCCTTCATAAACATTGCTCGCTATATCGGTCACGGAATGAAGCAGAGACCTCATCAACGCCTTTTCTCTCACAATTTTGGAATGATACCTTATATTGGCGGATGTTGGAACCAACGTCACAA
>JAYWMP010000139.1:0-1530 GCA_035873255.1 Nitrospirota bacterium | reverse complement strand
CATTAAAAGGTGTAAAGTTTTTTAATGCTTAAGATGACGATCGCCTTATCCTCGTATGTAATATATATTATACTGATATTCATGAGGAGTACAAATCCGCCTGAACTTTTTCTGATCTCGTGGTCCGGGTCGGCGGCTCTCTTCAGCATATTCGCCGCTAAAGGCAGGGCCGCATCCATTATAACCGGTCTTTTATCATTGATTGCTGTTTCCATGGGCATAATCTATCTGCATTTTTACCAGTATCCATCGGTGATGTTGATAATTGCGGTCAGCACCGGGGGAATCACACCTTATATTCTCAGGGGTCTGAGAACATCCTTAATGCTTCATCCTTCAACCCCCGCTCTTCAATCAGGCATTGCCGTAGGCGGAGTCACCATCATGGCGCTGCTGAGTCTTCAGCAGTTCATTCCCGATCTTTACCTGAATACATTTATCTCTATACTCCCTATCGGTTGGCTCTTTTCAGCGTCGGTTCCTAATGAAGAAAAAAATAACGACCCTAACGTACCCGGTCAGCTCTTTTTCCTGGTTACGCTGACAACTGTCGCTTTTATATTCGGAATATTTAATAATTGCATACTTGATGAACTATCAGTTATAGGCGGCCTCCATTATGTTCTGATTTTCACATCCCTTGCGACGGGAGCTTTTTTGACAGGACGGAGATCTGTTTTCGCCATCCTGAGCATCGCCCTATCACTCGGCATCTTCGGCTTCAAGGCGTCAACCGCAAGCTATATCGCATCGGACGTTTTTTTCGGCATCGGTGCGGGCGGAATCATCGTCCATGCCTTCTCCCTTATTTCCAGGCTGCAAAACCTCCAGAAGGGAATAAGCCTGGGGCTTGCAGGTCTCGGGTTCCTGGCCGGAGAAAAGTTCGCGGAAGTGTCCCGTGGCCTTTATAATATGGATTATGAGGGCCTTACATTTATATCGATAATAGTTCTATTCTCGGGAACTCTTATTGTATGGCGATTCGGGTCCTCAACCGCATTCTTCAGCCAGGGGAATAGCGGGCCGGACCGCACTGAAGAATCTCAGCCAGAAATAACAATAGATGTAAAGCCGAGGAGATTCGAGGAGATCTATAAACTCTCAAGGAGGGAGACCGAAGTAATTAATCTGATCATCAAGGGAAAAAGCACCAGGGAGATGGCGGAAAGCCTTTTTATATCCGAAAGCACTATAAAGACCCATCTAAGGCATATATATGATAAGGCAGGCGTTAAAAACAGGATCGAGCTTCTGAGACTTCTAAATAATTGAACATGTCCATATTGTCATACCCAAAGTCTGTAACCAGGCGTAAGGAACCCACTGAAAAGACTGGATTCCGGGGTCTGGGAACTATTGCAATTTTCCTCAATTATGACTGGACATCGGGTGAAATGCGGGGCATGGCGCGCAATGGCAGGGCAGGGCAGGACAGAAATTTTGTCATTCGCGCCAGCTGACGGTAATCTTTTGTTTTCAAAGACTTCTAATGATTACGTAGAACTTCAGGCACCTGTTCTTCAACGCCTT
>JAYWMP010000134.1:0-7989 GCA_035873255.1 Nitrospirota bacterium | reverse complement strand
ATGTGATGGTTGCAAGGGCGGCGAAAAGACTGCCTGTATGTATATCTGTCCGAGCGATTTAATGGTTTTGAATGTTGAGAACATGAAGGCTTACAATCAGGAGCCGGAGCAGTGCTGGGAATGTTATTCCTGTGTAAAGATTTGCCCGCAGGGCGCGATTGCGGTCAGGGCCTACTCTGATATCGTTCCTCTCGGAGGCAGCGTTCAGCCGCTTATGAGCTCTGATTCGATTATGTGGACAATTGAGTTCAGAAACGGCAACCTGCAGCGTTTCAAGTTCCCGATAAGAACAACTCCTGAAGGTTCGATCGACCCCAAAAATGAGGCGCACAAGGGCAAGGACCTTTCGGACAACAGACTGTCCGATGAACAGGTTGATAACGTGGAACTCAAAAGCCCGATCGAATTACTCGGAAAATAATTTACTATAATCTATTAACCAGAGGAGGAAAATAATATGGCATTACCAAACAAGCCATTGGGTGAATTAGTAGCAACGATAGATCCTGCTATCGAAGAGCTTGAAACAGATATTCTGTTTGTCGGCGGCGGAATGGCGATATGCGGAACAGCTTATGAGATCAAGAAATGGGCGCCCGAAGGCACCAGAATTCTGCTTTGCGACAAGGCCGCACTCGAGAGAAGCGGCGCTGTCGCTCAGGGTCTTTCCGCTATCAATACATATCTGGGTGAGAACACCCCCGACGATTATGTAAGGATGGTAAGAAACGACCTTATGGGTATCGTAAGGGAAGATCTGATCTTTGACGTTGGAAGACACGTTGACAGGTCGGTTTATCTGTTTGAGGAGTGGGGACTTCCTATCTGGAAGACCGGGGAAGACGGAAAGAGCCATGACGGTTCCAAGGGCCTCACCCCGCTTAAAGAGGGCGGCAAGCCGGTACGTTCAGGCCGCTGGCAGATCATGATCAACGGTGAGTCCTACAAAAGGATTGTTGCCGAGGCTGCGAAGGCCGCATTAGGTTCGGATAATATCATCGAAAGGTGCTTTATCGTGAAGCTGATTCTTGATGCCAATGAGCCGAACAGAATCGCTGGCGCCGTAGGATTCAGCGTCAGGGAAAACAAGGTATACGTAATCAAGTCCAATGCGATGCTCGTTGCATGCGGCGGCGCGGTTAACGTCTTCAGGCCGAGGGCTACAGGTGAAGGTATGGGCAGATGCTGGTATCCAGTATGGAACGCCGGTTCAACCTATACAATGTGCCAGGAAGTCGGCGCTGAGATGACGATGATGGAGAACAGGTTCGTGCCTGCGAGGTTTAAGGACGGCTACGGTCCTGTCGGCGCATGGTTCCTGCTCTTTAAGGCAAAGGCGACGAACACCCTTGGTGAGAACTACATGGTGACAAACGCCGAGATGCTCAAGCAGTATCCTCCATACGGCCTTGCCAAAGTACCTGCTTCCTGTCTCAGAAACCATCTCATGCTGAAAGAGATGAGAGAAGGAAGAGGACCTATCATTATGGATACACCGACAGCTCTCTCGAATCTCGCCGCGAACATGACCCCAAAGGAAGTAAAACACCTCATAGCCGAGGCATGGGAAGACTTTCTTGATATGTCGGTCGGCCAGGCAGGCATATGGGCGGGCATGAACATCGAGCCAGAAAAAGTCGGCTCCGAGATTATGCCTACAGAGCCTTATCTCCTGGGTTCACACTCAGGCTGTTGCGGTATCTGGGTTAGCGGTCCTGAAGAAGACTGGGTGCCTGACTCATACAAGTGGGGCTATAAGGGCATGACGACCGTCAAGGGTCTGTTTACCGCCGGTGACGGCACAGGCGCATCCGGACACAAGTTCTCTTCCGGCTCGCATTCAGAGGGCAGAATGGTCGCAAAGTCAATGGTCAAGTTTGTCGGCGACAACAAGGACTTCAAGCCGGCTTTCAAGGAATCCACCAAGGAACTGGCAGACCTGGTCTACAAGCCTGTCAAGACATTCCTTGACAACTTTGAGCAGACCACGGCAGCTGATCTAAACCCGAATTACATCAAGCCGAACGGATTCCAGAAGAGGCTGATAAAGATCACCGACGAATACGGCGGTGGAGTATCAACATCCTATGTTACGAGCAAGGCGATGCTTGACAGGGCTTTTGAGCTCCTCGGTATGCTCAGGGAAGACTCCGAGAAGATGGCGGCCGGCGATCTGCATGAGCTGCTGAGGGCCTGGGAGAATTACCACAGGCTCGGCACGGTTGAATCTCATCTGAGACATATCCTGTTCAGGGAGGAGTCCAGGTATCCTGGCTTCTACTACAGGTCTGACTTCGATATTGTTGATGAAGAGAACTGGAAGTGCTTTGTAAACTCCAAGTATGATCCGGAAAAGAAGGAATGGGATGTATTCAAGAAAGAATATGTTCAGTTAATACCTGACTAATCCAGGAGTTTATCAGGATTTAAATTACCCGATTGTGCCCGGGGTTTCGTACCCCCGGGCACAATCAGGATTAAACATAAGCTGTTGATTCAGCAAGGGATTTTAACCGTTCTGAGGCTGCGACCGGTTCGCGGCTGAAGATTAAGTGTTCGCCTCCTGTCGCGGGAGTGATATACTGATGTAGAGTTTCTTGCTGAGGCAACAGAAATACCGGACAGGACAGAATGAAAGTTTCAGGATCAGAATTAGCTTTATAATCTGATGAAATAATGGAGGACTAAAATGGCGGATGAAACAACAGGTACCCCAGTATCAGGAACAATCTTGGTTGTTGGGGGAGGAATTAGTGGCATTACCACTGCGCTTGAAGCAGCCGAAGTGGGATATGAAGTCTTTATTGTAGAGAAGAATCCTTATCTGGGGGGGCGGGTAGCCCAGCTTAACAAGTACTTCCCCAAGCTATGTCCTCCGACATGTGGCCTTGAGATCAATTTCCAGAGGATTAAAAATAACAAAAACGTCAAGTATTTCACACTCACCGAGATCGAAAACATTTCTGGAGGCCCGGGGAATTATGATGTAACCCTGAAGGAAACTCCCCGCTATGTAAACGGTAACTGCACCTGCTGTGGAAAATGTGCGGAGGCATGCGACGTCGAAATACCGAATGATTTCAATTTCGGCATGGATAAAAGAAAAGCCGCCTACCTGCCGCATGAAATGGCGTTTCCCCAGAGATATGTGCTCGACGCCTCCATAGTCGGAAAGGACGCCGCGAATAAATGCAGGGAAGCATGTGAGTATAATGCGATAGACCTTGATATGCAGCCCAAAACATTCAATCTCAAGGTCGCTTCTATTGTCTGGGCGACCGGATGGAATCCTTACGATGCGAAAAAGATGGATAACCTCCGCTTTGGATGGATCAAGAATGTCATAACCAACATGATGATGGAAAGACTGGCCGCGGTAAATGGTCCGACAGGCGGCAAAATAGTCAGGCCGTCGGACGGCAAAGCGGTCAGTAACATAGCATTTGTACAATGCGCCGGCTCACGGGATGAAAACCATCTGCCGTATTGTTCATATGTATGCTGCCTGGCGTCGCTAAAGCAGACTACATATATAAGGGAACAGTATCCCAAGGCGAAAGTGACGATATTTTATATAGATTTGAGGACGCCCGGGAGATATGAGAAATTCTATAAGAAAGTAAAGGCCGACGCGAACGTCTTCTTTGTGAAAGGGAAGGTTGCAAAGATAGAGGAAGACCCTACTACGCGTGACGTGCTTGTGACCGCCGAGAATACGCTTTCCGGTAAAAAGGTTCAGGGACGTTTTGACATGGTGGTGCTTGCGACGGGAATGGAACCCTCGACAGCCACGGTTAAGGTGCCCGGCAATGCGAAATATGACGAGAACAACTTTGTTGTTTCAGGCGATATCCTGTCCACCGGCTGCGTTAAAAAACCTTCAGATGTTATGACATCCGGCAAGACGGCGACAGGCACGGCGCTTAAGGCCATTCAAACACTGGGGAGGAGGTAATCATAAAGATGGAGAAAAAGATCGGCGTATATATATGTAGCGGTTGTGAAATAGGCTCAGGCCTTGATATAGAGAAGCTTTCCGGGATTGCGACAAAGGAGTACAAGGTCCCGGTATGCAGGACCCACCCGGCCTTATGCGGGGAAGAGGGCGTGGGGATTATCAAAAACGACATTGAAGCTGAAGGCATCAACACGATTGTCATAACCGCATGCTCACACAGGGTTAAGTATGATGTGTTTGATTTCGGCCCTGATAAAATAGTCGAAAGGGTGAATCTCAGGGAACAGGTTGTCTGGAGCCACGACTGGACCAAACAGGTTGAGGTGAAGACAAAAGACGAAGAAGGTAATGAAGTCGTCAATGTCGAGACCAAGCCTGACGATGACACCCAGATGCTTGGGGAAGACTATATAAGAATGGGTATCGTAAAGGCCCAGAAGGGCGCGCTGCCCGAGCCTTTCATCGAGACGATAACAAAGAATATCCTGGTGATCGGCGGAGGTATTACCGGGCTGACGTCCGCCATAGAGGCCGCGAAGACGGGATATGACGTCACAATAGTCGAAAGAGAGCAGGAGCTTGGAGGATATGCGGCGAAACTGCGCAGTCAGATTCCCACATCAGCTCCTTATGACCAGCTTGAGCCGATGGTGGTCCAGAGCAGGATCCAGGAGGTGATGGACAATTCCAGGATAACCGTCAAGACCAATACGGAAATCGCAAGGATAAGCGGATCGCCCGGTATGTTCGACGTTTCATTCAAGCCTGCCGGCACAAAATCCGTATGGGACGTTCACCCGAAAAAGAAAGAAGAAGAAGAAGGTGAAGAGAAGCCGGCGGAAGAAGCCAAAACAGAGGAAGAACCGGTTGAGCTTCCCGCAGACCAGCTTAAATGCGAGGACATCCTTTCGTCGGATCCTGATGCCGAAAGGTTCGGCGCAGTGGTGGTTGCCGCTGGATGGAGACCGGCCGATCCTTCGGAATTCGAACACCTTGGCTACGGAAAATTCACGAATGTTGTGACGAACGTGCAGATGGAGGAGATAGCAGCCAGGGGAAAGATTACCCGCCCGTCCGATGGCAGGCAGGCCAGGTCCGTGGCTTTTATACAGAGTCCTGGCGTTGACGGCGATGACAGCGATTTTCCGTTTTGTTCATCCGTCACAAGCATGATATCTCTTAAACAGGCGAAATATGTGAGGGAAGATGACCCGGATGCGAAGGCGTTTATATTGTACAAGCATATGCGGACGCCCGGACATTATGAGAATTTTTACAGGAACATACAGGATGATGAAGGAATATTCCTTACAAGAGGAGAAGTGACGGTCATAGAAGAGGATTCCGCCAAGAATCTGACAATCGAGGTCAATGATACGATCCTGGGCGAGAAGATCACGATAAATGTGGATATGGTTGTGCTTGCAACGGGAATGGTTCCGGCGACCAAATTTGAGCCGGTAATAAATCTCGCATACAGACAGGGACCTGAATTCAAGGACCTTGAGCTCTTTGACGGCTATTCGGACTCAAATTATATATGCTTTCCGTACGAGACCCGGAGGACCGGCATATATGCCGCCGGCTGCGTCAGGCAGACGATGACGATCGGAGAGAGTATCGAGGATGCCACAGGCGCGGCCCTCAAGGCGATTCAATGTCTTGAATCCGCCAATAGAGGAATGGCGGTGCATCCAAGATCCGGGGATATGTCATACCCGGAATTTTTCTTCCAGAGGTGCACACAGTGCAAGAGATGTACAGAGGAGTGTCCTTTTGGAGCTCTTGATGACGATGAAAAAGGCACGCCAAAACCGAACCCTACCCGCTGCAGAAGATGCGGGACCTGCATGGGCGCATGTCCTGAAAGGATCATATCTTTCAAAAACTATCATATCGACATGATCGGCTCGATGGTCAAGGCCGTGGAGGTTCCGGACGAAGACGAGGAGAAATACAGAATTATCGCTTTTGTCTGTGAAAACGATGCTTATCCGGCGCTGGATATGGCTGGTCTGCACCACCTCAAATATTCTGCGGACATCCGGTTTATCAATGTAAGATGTCTCGGTTCGGTCAACACCATATGGATTGCCGACGCGATGTCACAGGGATTTGATGGGATCCTGCTTATTGGATGTAAATACGGCGATGATTACCAGTGCCACTTTGTGAAGGGAAGCGAACTCTGCAACAGAAGAATGGAGAACGTTGCTGAAACGCTGGGCAAACTGAGGCTCGAACCTGAAAGGGTGCAGCAGGTACAGTTTTCTATTGATGAATATAAAAATATTCCTGCAGTGATAAATAAATTCATGGAAACCATGGAGAGTGTAGGCTTTAACCCAATGAAGGGCTTTTAGGAGGTAAATAATGGCAGAGGGCAACTTAATTAAACCCGACTTAGAATTTGTAAAGAGGATCAGAAACTCTCCGGGAGGAGAATCGCTGAAGAAGTGTTACCAGTGCGCAACCTGCTCGGTTGTCTGCAACGTGACACCCGAAGACAAACCTTTTCCGAGAAAAGAGATGTTACACGCGCAGTGGGGGCTGAAGGAAAAGCTCTTCGCAAATCCCGATATCTGGCTCTGCAATCAGTGCAGCGATTGCACGGCGTACTGCCCAAGAGGAGCGAAGCCGGGGGAAGTGCTGGGCGCGGTCAGAAAACTGAGCATAGAACATTATGCATTCCCCAGCATTATGGGGAAGATGGTTGGAGATCCGAAGTATCTATGGTTTCTCCTCGCTGTGCCGGTCGTGATCTTTCTCGTTGTCCTCGGGTACATGGGCCACCTTGGAATACCGGATGGTGAGATTATATACGCGGAGAAGTTTATCCCGGTGCCGGCGATCGACGCAATATTCATATCTGCCGCCCTGTTTGCCGCGTTAGGTTTCTTTGCCGGCGTCACAAGATACTGGAAGGACCTCAGGTCCGGCGTTGAAATCAGCACCAACAAATGGCAGAAGAAGGTGAAAGGGCCTCTCCCTATTATAATTATAAATACCATTGTAGCGTTTATGACGCACAAAAGGTTCAGGAAATGTGACGTCACCAGGGACAGGGCGGACGCGCACCTCTTTGTTTTTCTGGGTTTTGCCGGACTGGCCATCACAACGACCTGGGCGATTGTCTATCTTTACGGGATGCACCTTGAGTCGCCGTATCCATGGAATGATCCGATGAAGATACTTGGAAGTGTTAGCGCCCTTTCCCTGCTGTACGGTATTGTACAGATAATAACAAACAGGAAGAAAAATGCGGAGACGGCCGGTGCCGGAGGTTATTTTGACTGGCTTTTTATAATGACGATACTGACCATAGTGGTTACGGGAATACTTTCATACGCGTTGAGGCTGGCTGATATCGCCGTGCTTGCGTATCCTGTTTATTTTATACATTTAGTTATTGTCTTCTTCCTCTTCGCGTACGCGCCGTTTTCGAAGATGGCGCATATGGTATACAGAACAACGGCGCTGGTCTTTGCCAAATATTCGGGCAGGGAAGATAAGAAATACAATTAGTAATCGAAAGGAGCAATGCGAGTAAAATGGCGACAGTCAGAGACATCATAGGCGATATCCACAGAGCTGTTATATCTATTACAAAGGATAAATCAGTAGCCGATGCCATAAGCCAGCTGGTTGAGGAAGAGATTGGCGCGCTGGTCGTTGTCGACGCGGGAAAGCCGGTCGGCATGTTTACCGAAAGAGACGTTCTGAAGTGCTGGACCCGGAAGGGCGATGCGCCTTTCAAGGACGTCAAGGTCTCGGATGTGATGAGCGTGAATATGATCATCGCTGAACCTGATGATGACCTGGGTTATGTAACGTCGATCATGATTAAAAACAGGATAAGGCATCTCCCTGTGATCGAGAATCATAAATTAGAAGCCATGCTTTCGATCAGGGATGTGGTGAAGGCGCAGGTGACGGACCTTACGGCTGAAAACCATTATCTGAAAGACTATATTTCAGACAAATATCCGGGTTAAAAATTTATCGAAATATGAACAACAAAATAGTACAGA
>JAYWMP010000127.1:0-5238 GCA_035873255.1 Nitrospirota bacterium | reverse complement strand
GCCCCACAACCTCGACTGAATCTTCAGTGATATTAACAAACACCCCGTTAACATGCTTTTTCCCCGCACTGCCAAGGAAACTTCCGACGGCTTCCATTGTGCTGCATCGTATCCCGAGCACCTGAAGATCCGCAGCTTTTGCATAGTTCAACAGTTCATTAATCAGATCCTTTTTAACCGAAAGAACGATCACACGGACCGTCTCTCCTTCTCTCGCGGCCGTCAGAAAATCAAATAGATATTCGTCTACAGACAGAGGAAGATACTTCTCGAGCTCAAACACGAGAGCTTTCCGGAGGTCATCCCTGCTCATGACGGGCATATCAATAACCTGGTAAGAAAATCTCTGCGACGGTATACCCAGAACAATTCCATCAGGTGAATACTCAGCCTTCCACCTTTTGAACGCTTCCAGTATAGACGAGTCTCTCTCATCCTTGCCCGCCGGCAAAGCCAGTTCTTCGGACCTTGACGGCCTGGCAATCCGGAACCTCGATTCAATTATGGTTAAACCGAGGGTTTTGTCTCTCAGGTCAACTCCTAATATTCTCCGCACTTTCTCTCCAGTAAACTGTATTAAATTTATACCCCCCCAGGGACCTGCTTCTCTTTAAGACTGCGACAATTTTAGCGGCTGTTCTGGAATTGCCGGCTGTTGCGGTAACCTCTATTCTGAAATTATTCGATGCGATAGTATTCAATCCTTTTCTTCTGATCTCATTCGGTATCAGATTTAAGGACCTGAACCCCCCGATGTCCTCATTCCTCTGCTTGTAGACGGCCTCTATCTGCGCGGAATCCAGACCCAGCAGCTCCATAACTTCGCTTGAGACTGTATTGATATTAATCTTCGCGCGCGCGCCGAAAGTTGTTATAAGGGGAAGTAAAGGCTTTGTTTCCCCTGAGCCATACAGATATTCGTGAGTCATGCCTTTCACAAGCGCCAGCTCTTCCGGTATGCTGAACATGGTATTTTTCGCATGATACGGATCATCGAGACTTTCATAGTAATCGTCTTCGGCGCCGGCAAGATGGTGGATTTTATTTTCACGGTCTATCCAGTCCTTCATGGAATCTATAATGCCGGGTATCTCATCATCCGGAATGCCTGAATATTCAAACAGATTTTTCAGACGATTGGTATTCGAGACATTGTTGATATTAATTCTTGAATCTTCATCTATTATTTTAATTTCTATGTCGCCAGCTTCAGTCGACCTCTTGCCGGTCACGGGCGAGGTCTCATCATCCACCAGGAAATTCCCTTCGCTGTCAACAAGGTCGAATGACGTATCTTTGTCGGACATTAAATAATTAATCGCCTCGTTATATCCTGACACTGCTAAATAATATGACAATGTTTCCTCTTTCAGGTTGTGAGTGCTTAGTGTGTTCCATCTGCTGGAATTCAAAAACCCCAAACTAACGACGCTGAGTAACGCCGTTATAAACAGCACCATTATAAGGGCGAACCCATCGCCACCGGAATAGACGCCACATTTCGATGCCGGCAACTTATACGTCTTTCGTTCCACAGTCAACGCCCCCATTCCCTGGATTCCGGTCCCATTACTGTCATCAAAGCTCAACCTGCGTAACTCTCAATACTTCATCAATAGTTGTAATGCCGGTTTTAACCTTCAATATACCGTCTTCCCTCAGCGTCCTCATACCCAGGGATACGGCCTTCTCCTTGATCTCTTTTGCGTTGGCCCTTCTGATTATCAATTCTCTTATTTCATCCGCTATGGGCAGGACTTCGAATATCCCGATTCTTCCCCTGTATCCGGTGCCGGAACATTCTTCACAGCCTTCTCCCGTCCATAACTCATGTATATTATGATTGATCTTATCAACCAGCTCTTCCGATACATTCAGACTGACCCTGCATTTCGGGCATATTCTTCTCACCAGTCTCTGGGCCATGACACATATCAGCGTTGATGAGACGAGATAGCTTTCAATATCCATATCCATAAGTCTTGTAATCGCGCCCGCCGCATCATTTGTATGCAGTGTGCTAAAAAGAAGGTGCCCTGTCAGCGCGGCGTGGATGGCTATGCCCGCCGTCTCCATATCGCGTATTTCCCCGACCATTATTACATCAGGATCCTGCCGTACTATATGTCTCAGGCCGCTTGCGAAGGTTAATCCTATCTTCGACCTCACCTGTATCTGGCTGATTCCATCCATCAGGTATTCAACAGGTTCTTCTATGGTTATGATCTTTTTCTCGGAAGAATTGATCTTTGCAAGAGAGGCGTAAAGAGTGGTTGATTTACCGCTTCCGGTAGGCCCCGTGCTCAGTATCATCCCATACGGCTTTTTTATTACCTCCTCGTAAATATCGAGAAGCACCCTGTCAAAACCTATCTCTTCAAGGGTGATAAAAGAGGTGTCCCTGTCAAGGAGTCTCATGACGATACTTTCGCCGTATACCGTTGGTATGGTCGAAACCCTTATATCCACCGCCTTCCCGGCGACGTTCACCTTGACCCGACCATCCTGGGGGAGTCTTCTCTCTGCTATGTTCATCTGGGAGAGAAGCTTGATTCTCGATGAAACCGCCGCGTACATTTTCATGGGGAGGAACTCTTTTTCATACATGATGCCATCAATTCGGTACCTTACCCTGATGTTCATTTCCCCCGGCTCGATGTGTATATCACTTGACCTGTCTTTTACGGCATTTTCTATTATTAAATTAACAAGCTGTATAATGCCTTTTTCCTGCGCCAGGTCCCTCAGGTGACTTATCTCTCCGGTTATGTCAGTCTCCATAACATCATCCTGGGCGACACCATCGATCAGTCTCTGCATCATGACACTTCTGGAACTGTGCAGCCGCTGCAGGTGCTGAAGTATTTCGGACTTGCTTGCCAGGAATACTGAAATTTTATAATCGAATGAAGATCTCAACGCCTCGACTACCTCGGTTTTCGTAGGGTCGCCGACCGCAATCTTTAAAGTATTATCATTCAGTTCAAAGGGCAGAATCAGGTTCTTTTCAAGAAAATCAAACGATATTTTTTCGATCGGTATCTCCTGCGGAAAATTCTTACTCTCTATGACAGGTATATCAAACTGCACGGATAACGCCTTTAAATTCTCTTCTTCGGACATACCGTTGTCCATAAGGATTTCTCCGAATCTTCTCCTGTCGCCGTTTGACTTCTGTATCTCTAGCATCCTGTTGATTTCATCCTCGGCTATGTAGCCCATTTCAACAAGTATTTCGCCTATTTTTCTATGCATCTTTTATTTTGTGGGTATCCTGGGAACGGAATTGAAGATATACTTGAAATCCTCATCCTCAAACCTTAGTCCCATACCTACATATCCTCCACTCAGTGTTTTATTCAGGATATTATCTGCGCCTGCCCTCAGGAACACATTATTGAAAACAAAGTAATTGACGCCGAGCCTGACATGAGGGTTTTTAGAGTTTTCCTCATCATTTGAAACATCCCATACATCTGCGGTGACCATCGCCTTATCATCATAAAAAAAGTAGTCCGCTCCAATTCCAAAGGTGTTTTCGGTCAGACCTATTCTCAACGCCGCGTCACCAAACCTTCTGGCAAACTGGGCTGTAAACTCAATCTCTTTCGTGACCTCCTCTTCCTTGACAACTGTGCCGGGAGGCGTTGTGGTGGTTTCGGTAGTAGTGACACTCCCTACCGGATCTCCTACTACTCCTAGTATATAATATTTTTCAGGTTTTGGCTGCAGCGTAACATTAAAATATCCTTTAACATCGTCGGATCTCGAAAGATAGTCACCCTGAAAAGTTATAAATGTCCTGAATTCGTCAACCTTTGACAGGGTTTTGTTTAACCCTTCCGCCACTTTGGTGATAGAATCATACAGGCGTTCGTCTTTTACGAGTTTTCCGAAGGAACCCTCCCCACTGTCTATCTTCCTTGCGATTTTATCAACCGTTTTAAATGTGCTAGCTACTGACGCCCTGTTCTCTTCTATCATCTCCCCGAGATCTTTTGTGGCCCTGTTAAGGTTATCAAGAAGTTCAGGGCCGGTAGTCTGCAGAGCACCCGAGAAATCCTTCATATTCGCGATTGTGCCGGTAAGAGGCCCCCTGTTATCTTTCACGAAACTCTGTAGAGAGTCAGTCAGGTCGCTGACTTTATCAAGGAGACTGCTAAATTTCCGGTCATTTACAATTATAGACCTGTTAAGATTGCCCGTAATCTCCCTTAAGTTAACTATAGTCTGATTCAGGGCTTTTTTGGCCTCTTCCGTACCAAAAACCGAATTAAGCGACTCGGAGAGTTTAGAGAAATTCTGGGATACGTCCGTCAGGTTCCTGGCAAGCTCATCCATATCAACCACTTCCGTTACGTTTTTTATCACACCCCCATCTTTTAACACGGGGAAATCGGGAGTTCCGGTCTTTATCTCCAGGAATTTGTCACCCAGAAGCCCGATCGACCTGATAGCTGCCCTCGCGTTTTCATAGAGCTTTATATCGGAGTCGATCCTGAGCGTAACTTTCGCCCTGCCGTCAACAATGCTTATATCCTTGACTATCCCGGCGTCAACTCCGGCCACCTTGACCCTGGTCTTTTCATCAAGCCCTACTGTATTATCGAAAAATACATTCACAGTCCGTCCTTTTGTCTTCACCCATTCCAGTCCGCCGGATTTAAAAGTCATGAATATAAGCAAAGATACGACTATAATCGCAAAGATACCTACTTTAAGCTCTGTCGAAAATTCTTTCATTACTGACTCCTTCAATCTTTATGGGTCCTACAGCGCTGCCCATAACAAATTGCCTTACAACGGGATTGCCCGTGTTTCTTATCTCCCCGGGAGTTCCTGTTTCGATAATAACTCCATCATAAAGCATGGAAATACTGTCGGCAATTTTATAAGCGCTATTCATATCATGTGTAATTGTCACAGATGTGACAGAGAGTCGCTCTCTCATCATAATTATTAAATCGTTTATTGCGTCAGCCATGATGGGATCGAGGCCCGTAGTGGGTTCATCATAAAGCAGTATTTCCGGCTCGTGGGCTATCGCCCGTGCAAGCCCCACTCTTTTTTTCATTCCACCGGAGAGTTCCGACGGCATCAGGTTCTCAATTCCAACCAGGCCGACCATCCTGAGCTTCTCAACTGCAATTTCCTTGACCTCGGCGGGCTTCTTTTTGTTCTGTCTCGACAGAACAAAGCCTACATTCTCCCATACATTCATCGAATCAAACAGCGCGG
>JAYWMP010000115.1:0-5475 GCA_035873255.1 Nitrospirota bacterium | reverse complement strand
ATAATTCCGGTTTTTTTATCCTGTCAAGCTTATTTATAACGAGTATAACCGGTATGCCGGTTTTTTTAATGGATTCCAGAATAACTTTATCCTTTTTAATTGATGCGCCTGGGTCGATCACAAAGAGAACCACATCTATCTCTTTCATCGAGTTCCTGGCGGTCCTGACCATCGATTCCCCGAGCATATGTGCGGGCTCGTGGATACCAGGTGTATCGATAAAAATAATCTGCGCGTCGGTATATGTTTTTATACCCTGAATCCTGTTTCTCGTAGTCTGCGGTTTTTCGGTCGCAATAGAGACCTTCCGCCCAAGAAAAACATTCAGCAGTGTGGACTTACCCACATTCGGCCTTCCAATCAACGAAACATATCCCGAACGGAATGATTCAGTCATCCGACTCCCATAATAAACCGTTCAAGTTAGAAAAATAATCCCGGCTAAACTTCAAGCTTATCTACCGCCTCTTTTATCCTTGAGACTCCCGTTTTAATAGTATCCAAAGAAGTCGCATATGAGATCCTCAGGTAGTTGTCATCGCCGAACGCGGCCCCGGGCACCAGCGCGACATTCGCCTCTTCAAGCAGGTAGAGCGCGAGATCCGATGAGGATGATATCTCCCTGCCGCTGAATTTTCGTCCATAGATACTTGAAGTATTCGGAAACGCGTAAAACGCGCCTGTAGGCATCATACAACTCATACCGTCAATCTTATTGAGTTCTTCAACAAGATAACGTCTTCTCACGTCAAACTCCTTAATCATCCCTGAAATAAAACCCTGAGGCCCTGTAAGCGCCTCGACCGCGGCCTTTTGAGCGATTGAATTAGGGTTGGAGGTTGAATGGCTCTGAATATTTGTCATGGCCCTGATTATCTCGGCGCTGCCGGCGGCGTAGCCGATCCTCCAACCTGTCATGGAGTGAGATTTTGAAAGCCCATTAACAATAATCGACCTGGCCTTTATCTCTTCACCAAGCGATGCAATGCTGATATGCTCAAAACCGTCATAAATCAGTTTTTCATAAATTTCATCCGAAATAATATAAAAATTATGCCTGACGGCCAGTTCGGCAATTTTTTCGAGGGCCTCTTTATCATACGCCAGCCCGGTAGGATTCGAAGGAGAATTCAGTATCAGCGCCTTTGTCTTTTCCGTTATGTGTTCCTCTATGGCTTCCGGTCTTACCATAAAGGAGTCGGCCTCGTATGTTTTTACAAAAACCGGCACCGCGTCATTAAGCAGCACCTGATCTGGATAGGAGACCCAGTAAGGAGAGGGTATAAGCACCTCATCTCCGGGACTGTAAAGCGCCTGCGCGATATTATAAAGGGAGTGTTTCGCGCCGCAGGAAACGATTATTTCTTCGGGCCTGTAAGTAAGACTGTTGTCTTCCCTCAGCTTCCCGATTATCGCATTTTTTAATGCCTCAATCCCTCCTACAGCCGTATACTTGGTGAAACCGTCCCGCATCGCCTTTATGGCGGCTTCCTTTATATTGTCCGGGGTGTCAAATCCGGCTCGCCGACGCCGAAGCTAATAACATTAATACCGGACGCCTTCATGGATTTCGCCTTCGAATTGATAGTAAGCGTGGCCGAGGGTTTGATTTTCATTGCTCTTGCAGAAAGCATATTTGGGTCCTTTCCTGTTTTATACTTATTTTATAACATTAGATTATCTTAATGAAAGGCAAAAAAATTCTTACCTGTTCCGGGCTTTGATTAATCTCAATTTCTCAAGTGTGTCCCCGTATACCGGCTCCTTGCCGGGATTGAGTTCAATCGCTTTTATAACCAGCATCTCAGCCTCATCAAGCTTCTTTCTTTCCACGTAATACAGCCATGCCAGATTATTCAGGGCATCGGCATTACCGGGATCTTTTTCGATGGCCTTTCCGTAGTACTTTTCCGCCGCGTCAATCCGCCCCTGCTGAAAATAGACGTTTCCGAGATACAGGTACGCGGCCGGTAATTTTTTTGACGCCTTTTTATATTCAGCAACAGCTTTTTCGAACTCGCCATTCCTCTCATAAGCCACTCCAAGGTTTATATGTTCCCCGGGAGAAAGAGGATCATCCAGAATTATTATTCTCGGCAGCGCGCAGGAGCTTAAAAAAAGAAGAGCGCAAACGATAAGCAGGATTCCCGATATTTTTTTATAGTCCTGAATGTCCGGCTTCATTCTTTCGGCCCATTTATCAAAAGCATCCAGAATTCAGTCCTTTTCCAGGATTTGACAAAGGCTTCCTCCGGAATAAACGTCTCCTTCTTCCTCCCGGAATTCACGATTACGCCGTCTTTATTATAACCGGTGACGACCATGAAATGATTGGACTGGTATACGTAAAAACCCCTGTCCACAAGCACTATAACCGGTAGACCGGACTTTATCGATCTCCTCAGGATATCCATGTTACCGCTGAATCGCGATGCATCCAACCCCTTTGCCATGGCATACCTGAGCATATCAATATTCAATGTGCCCCTTGCCGGTTCACTGTAAATCTCCCTGCTGATTTCTTCCGGATATACGCTGACGCCCCAGTAGTTCAGCACCCCCGCAAGTGAGGCCGGTCCGCACTGGTTCTCCTCCTGTGGAAAAAAAGGAACATTTCTTATCAGTACGGCATCTTCGGCATACCTGTAACGGGATGTTGTTCCACAAGATGCAAGAACAATCATAAATAACAGGGCTATCCTGAAAAAAGAATAATTTTTGTTTTTATTTTTCATGCGAAGGAGTAAAACAGGGGGCCCTGTACGGCCCCATATTTTACTATGTCACTATAACTTTATGTCCCGTCAACTGCAAAAGCAGGACTACCAGTATCGCAATAACAAGGAGAGCAATTATCACCCCAAACCCGTCGCCGCTTCCTACCCGCAAATTATCAAGTTCCTGAACAAGCTGGTGTGCCTGCTGGTCGCTCAGGCCGGACAGCCTTTGCTGTATGTTCTCCTGGCTGAATCCCAGAGCTTCAAGCCTTTCCCTGATAATCTTATTCTCGATAACTTTCTGAATCTTTGCCAGATCAGTCTCTCTGTCCATATTTTCGAGTGGAATTATCCCGGACGGCGAAAATGCCGCGTCGGCCCGTGGTACCACGGCGATTATCAATATGGCGGCAATAAGATACCAGGATATCTGTTTCATTAAAGGGATTCTCATCTGTCATTCACCTCCTTTCTTTTATTCTACTTTTCAGTTAGAGTTCTTTCCCTTCTCTCCAGTTTGTCCTGAAGGTCCTTCACCCTGCTCTTGAATTCTTTTGTCAGCGCGTCGGCCTCTTCAGCACTGCTTACAACATGGGGGGTCACCATCAGCAGAAGCTCCCTGCGTTCGTTTTTGTCCGCGGTTGAACCGAAGAGATAGCCAAGGACGGGTATCTTGCTCAGGAAGGGAATACCACTGCGGACCCGCTCTTTTCTTTCATTAATAATACCGCCTATCACCAGGGTATGACCGTCCTGAACAACAGCAGTTGTATTGGCCTTTCTTGTCCTGAAGCCCTGAAAATCCTGACCGGCTATCGGCACCACACTGCCTAATTCACTCACTTCCTGACTGATCTTCAGGGTCACCTGATTCTTGGCATTGATATGCGGGGTTACGGTAAGGATGGTTCCTGCGGATTTAAACTGGACCTGGGACGTCGTGTAATCATTGGAGCTCTGGGCCTGGGAAATCGAGGTGGCGACAGGAACTTCATCGGCAATCTCTATCCTGGCCTCCTTGTTATTAAGCGCCAGGATATGCGGACTCGCAATAACATTAAGATTATTAGTGGCGGCGGCGGCTGAAATAATCATATTGAACTTCACCGGGTTGAATATATTGGCGAAAAGCCCGGATGGATAAGACAGAATAGAGTCCGTGGAATTCACTACCAGGCCGTCGGTAGTACTGTATTGCAGATTTCCGGTGGAGTATCCACCCACCAGGTCATAATCAGATCCCCCGGAGCGGAAATTAACGTTCTTTTTAAGAAGCCACTCTATCCCTAATTCAGTTGAATCATTTAACGTAACCTCGGCGATCAATACTTCGATCAGCACCTGCTTCGGCTGTATATCAAGTTTTTTGATGGTCTCCAGGAGAGAGATATATCCACGCGGAGTCGTTTTAACAATAAGGGCGTTGATGTCTTCATATGCCTCAATGATAACCTCTCCCTCGATCTCGCCCGGCAGTCCCGTAAGGACTGTCGCCCCCTTCGCGGGTACTCTTTTAGCCGGCGGCGTCCTTCGCGCGGTAGATTGTTTACGGATCTGCGTCCGGTTCGGCACAAAAGATTTAACCGCCGAAGTCCTTGATGCCGGCTTATCGGCATAAAGCTTCTTCAGAATTGAGGCGAGCTTCTTGGCCTCCCCGTTTTCCACGCTGTAGACAAATGTTCTTGTAATATCCTTTTCCGCGGCGGGAATATCTATAGCTTCAAGCAGCTTGATCAGCTTTATAATGCCGGCGGGTGGAGCAGTGACTATCAACATATTTGATGGTTCATATGTAACTATATCAGTACCCCTTGGCATAAGATTCCTTACTATATTGGCGATGTCTCCGGCCTTTACATACTCCAGCGGTATCTCCTGCATCACAAAGCTCAAATCATCAGGAATAACGGCTGTCTTTCCCGTAACAACGGGGACAGGCTGCTGCCTGGCCGTATCAATATGTACGACCCGGTAAAAACCACCATCTTTCACCGCAGTGAATCCGTTAAGCTCGAGTATCGTCTGGAATGTCGAAAACAGCTCGCTTAACGGAATTTTTTCATTGGATTGAATTGTTATCTTACCGCTTATACCCGGCTCTAGGATATAATTTATCTTCAGCATCTCCCCGATTGTGCTGATAACGGTCTGTATATCGGCATTCTCAAAATTCAGCATCAAATACTGTTCGGGCTTCTTTTGCACCGTAACGGCTTCCTCGACATTTTCAGGTACGGGGTCTTCCCAGATCTGCGCCTTGGCCGCAATATCAGGAAGCTCCGAATCTTCATCCGGCTGTTGAGAAACAGTCTGCACCCCCTGACTGACGGATTGTTTCGGCGCACACGAGCTTAAACTTAAAATAAAAATAAATAAAAAAATTGCACTTATTCTATGATTCATTTTATTGACCTCGGCTTCTTTATCGTTCTTACTTTGCCCATATCAAATTTAACTGTCTGTTCATTCCATTTTAACACAACCTTCCTTGCAGAGATATCAACAATCTCTATATCATCGATTTTATCTCCTTTTCTCATTGCCACGGCTCTTGATCTGTTCATCTCAATATAGGCCACGTAATCGCCTGACAGATCATAGACAATACCCCGGAGAACAATGTCGGGCCATACAGCCTCAACTTTGCCGGGAGTAATATCGGCGGGGACGGGTTTCTGTTCCTTCATGTATGACCTGTGCTGACTGAAAAGGTTTTTTTCGTATATTATTTTGCTCCACGCAGGCTTATACTTCGACG
>JAYWMP010000106.1:0-6297 GCA_035873255.1 Nitrospirota bacterium | reverse complement strand
ACCGTTTATTGCTTCGAACTGCAGGATTACCCCTGTCTCCTGAAGAAAGATAAGGTCCAGAGTAAAGGGTGAGAATATTTCGCTCAGTTCTGAATAGAGCCTCCCAAAGGTTTTTATCCGTTCACCCGGGCTTAACCGTTTTGCATGGAAAACGACACCAAGGTCAATATCAGCAAGGGGATCATTAACCCCTTCAGTCTCCCTGCCTTCAATCAGTTCAACGGCTTTCTCCGCTCCTGAACCAAAGGCATAAGCAGCAAGAATATCGTAATCTGCGCAGAGTTTATTAAATTTAACGATTTTGTTCATCAGCCGGCAGCCTTTTTCTGTTTGTTGTATCCCGTGGAAGCTTTCTTCATCTATTATCTTAAATCTTTACTGTTTGTACAGGAAGCTCTCCTGTTTTTTCAATGGAAGCCATTCCATATATGTTATTATCCGTTGTTTTATAGTATATCATAAAGAATGACGGTCGCCTCATTCACCCCGAAGGGGAAGAACCGCAAAGCGCAAAGAAAAGCATAGCGCATGGCGTTAAGGACAGAGAAAAGCAGAGAACTTAGAAAAGCAAAGCGCAGAGAGCATAGCGTTAAAGCGTTAAAGCCCGGAAACAGAAAACTGGGACGGAAAGCTACACCCGCTGACGACATTTATAAAATCCCCCCGGTACGAGTCGATCCCGACCTTTGCCAAAGTGGGAAGATTACTCCAGTATCAGGTTAACCTTACTATGTTGCATAAACGCACTCATATTTATCCGTTATTTCCGTGTTTTTTTGAGCGGGTCGCGTCGACCGGCTTAAGGACTGCCGGAATGACAGATAAAGACGCTGAGTTTATGGACAGACATTAGATACTCAATGATAGGTTCAAAAAGATTCTCGTTGGCAAACAGCTTTATGCAGCGACGCCGGCTTTTTCATCAGCAAGAGAAGACGCATAGGCCAGACACACCCTTAAATCTTTATCGGTAACATTTGGATAAGCCTTTTTAATTCCCTGGTAGTCCTCACCTGCCGCAAGAAGATCCAGTATCAGATGTGCAGGAATTCCTGTCCCCTTTATACAGGGCTTGCCACTACATATATTTGGGTCACTAACAATCCTGTCAATAACTCTTTCCATCTTATTCACCTCTTTGTACATTAAGTTTTTCGTTACTCATCATCTCAAAACCCCTGAATTGTAGTTAGCCTCAATTTGCGCTCTGCGCCACGCGCTTTGCGTTCCGTAAGGCGAGCTTTATTTTATTAAAAACTCAAGGAGCGCTTTTTGAGTGTGAAGGCGATTTTCGGCCTGGTCAAAAATTACACTATGAGGACCGTCCATGACCTCTGCTGTAATCTCTTCTCCCCGGTGCGCCGGAAGGCAGTGCAGTACTGTCACATCTTTTTTCGCGCAGGCCAACAGCCTGCTGTTCACCTGGTAATCACTGAGCTTCCGTTTCTTTTCATCGGCGTTCTTCTCCTGTCCCATACTGACCCAGACATCCGTATAGATTACGTCGGCAATGCCGGCAGCTTCTCGTGGGTCCCTGAGGATTATGATCTCGCTTTTCGCGGATGCACGGGCATTTTCGAGTATCCCGGCATCGGGTTCAAACCCTTCGGGACAGGCGATGTCAAGATTGAATTCCATCAGCGCGGCCGCCTCGATCAGTGAATTACAGACATTGTTGCCGTCGCCTATAAACGCGACCTTCAGGTCTTTCAGCCGCTTTTTGGTTTCCAGCATGGTCATCAGGTCGGCAAGCGCCTGACAGGGGTGGTGCAGGTCACTCAGTCCGCTAATTACCGGGATAGAGGCGGCGGATGCAAATGTCTCGAGTGTTGTGTGGGACGACGTCCTGATTACTATTCCGCTCAGATAACGCGACAGTATTTCGGCTGTGTCCGGCAATGATTCTCCTCTTCCGAGCTGAAGTTCGGATGGATTCATGTAGATCGGCTGTCCACCGAGCTGGTATATTCCCACTTCGAACGATACACGTGTCCGGGTTGAAGGCTTTTCAAAAAGCATGCCGATGCTTTTTCCGGAGAGGGGGCGTGCGTCCGCGTCTACACCCTTTTTGAAATCCAGCGCCCTCTTAAGAAGATTTGTGACATCCACCGAAGATAATTCCAGTAAAGAAAGGAAATCTTTTTTCATTTTTCCCCCTACGAAAGCCTGTCGAAGACCTGTTCGAGCACATCGGTGAGAAGGTCTATCTCTTTTTCGGTTATGATCAGCGGGGGCATAAACCTCAAGATATTGCCCGCTGTACAGTTGATAAGAATTCCCCTGTCCAGGCACGCCTTGACGACGGGAGCGCCGTTACGGGTCAATTCAATGCCTATCAGAAGTCCCACGCCCAATATATTGGCGATTATACCGGGAAATTCTTCTTTCAGCGCCTCAAGTCTTTTTCTGAAATATGCACCCATCCTTCTGCACTGGTCCAGCATAAAATCATCTTCGAGCAGAACATCGAGCGTCGCCATCGCCGCCGCGCAGACAAGTGGGTTGCCGCCGAATGTCGACCCGTGTGAGGATGGCTGAAATGCCGTCGCGATCCTGGCTGTCGCGAGCATTGCACCTATGGGAACTCCACCGCCAAGACCTTTTGCGAGGGTCATGACATCGGGAGTGACACCGTAATGTTCATATGCAAATAATTTTCCTGTTCTGCCCATCCCTGTCTGTACCTCATCAAGAATGAGGAGAATGCCATGCCTGTCACACAGCTCTCTTACATTACGAAGGTATGATTCGTCGGGCATCTTCACCCCACCTTCTCCCTGGATCGGTTCGAGCATTATCGCGCATGTCTCTTCTGTTATTGCGGCCGCCAATGCTTCTATATCATTAAAAGCAACATGTCGGAACCCGGGAAGGAGAGGTTCAAAGCCGGTCTTTATCTTATCCTGTCCCGTCGCTGTAAGCGTTGCGATCGTCCTGCCATGAAAGGAGTTAATCGCCGTTATTATTTCGAACCTGTTGTTGCCAGGTCGCTCCCTGAAGTATTTCCTGACGAGTTTTATCGCGGCCTCATTCGCTTCAGCGCCGGAGTTACAGAAGAAGACCTTATCGGCAAATGAGTTCATGACCAGCCTTCTGGCCAGTTTTATCTGTGGTTCAATATGATAAAGGTTAGAGATATGGAGAAGTCGCTGCGCCTGTTTCTGGATCGCTATGACCACCTTTGGGTGACAGTGGCCGAGACAGTTGACAGCCAGACCTCCCACAAAATCAAGGTATTCTTTTCCTTCCGTACTCCAGACCTTCATACCACGTCCCTTTCTGAGCACAACAGGAAATCTGCTGTAGGTATTCATAAGGTAGTGGCCGGAATCGTCGAGCAGTTTTTTCGTCTCCATGCATGAATAATAACGCACAACCCATTGAGAAATCAAACAAAAACCATTTTAAAAAAGGAGGATAAGCAAGGAGTTTCATTAATGTCCGGGATGGTTGTCTATAAATTGCCTGCTGGAAAAGAGTGAAGGGCGGGAGGCGGATTATTTTTTTTCAGTTCATTTACAGCATTTACTATTATCCCGACCGCTTCATTGACTTCGTCTTCCGTATTGTCCTTTCCGGTGCTTAATCTTACGGAAGATAACGCCTCTTCATCCGTAAGGCCGATGTTTTTTAAGACGCCTGATGGAGTCTGTCTTCCCGAGTGACAGGCCGAGCCTGAAGAAATAGCGACCCGGTCCCTGATTTTTTCGATGAGCTCGAAAGAAGATATTCCAGGTATGCGGAGGTTCAGGGTGTTGGGCAGTCTTTTTGACGGATGGCCGTTCAGCCGGACGCCGGGAATGGAGGCCTTGAGGCCACCCAGAAGCAGCTCTCCTAACCGGGTGGCGTGAGCTACCCTTGAATTAATGTCTCTCCCGGCCAGAAGGCATGTCTTTCCGAAGCCTGCTATACCGGCGACATTTTCCGTTCCTGGTCTTAACCCTTTTTCATGTCCGGCTCCGAAGAAAACAGGCGCGATCCTTACGTTGTTTCTGATATATAGCGCTCCAATTCCTTTGGGTCCGTAGAATTTATGCGAAACTACCGTCAGCAGGTCTATCCCGGAACCGTTCAGGCTGAAGGGTATTTTTCCTATTGACTGCGCCGCGTCAACATGAAATGTTATGCCATGTTCTTTTGCTACGCGGCCTATCTCGTCAACAGGCTGAATGACTCCTGTTTCATTGTTGGAATGCATGATCGATATGAGAATCGTATCTTTTCTGACGGCCTGCCTGATTTCGTCTATGCCGACTATCCCGTCGTTGTCCGAGCGGACATATGTGACCTCGAACCCGAGTGATTCCAGGTGCCCGCATGTTCTGATGACTGAAGGGTGCTCGATGGCCGATGTAATAATATGGCCTTTTTTGTGTAATGCCGTGGCCCCGATTAACGAGAGATTGTTAGACTCCGTCCCTCCCGAGGTGAAGTATATCTCCTCCTGTCCGCATCCCAGGAAGGTGGAGATGATTTCACGGGAGTCTTCTATGACCTTCCTTGCCTGCATGCCGTGGCGGTGACTGCTTGAGGGGTTACCGAAATCCCTTTTGAGTGATGAGAATATTGCATCGGACACTTCGGGATCAACCGGTGTGGTCGCGTTATTATCGAGGTATATGGTTTGAGCTAATCGTTTCAGGACATGTCCCTGTGGACAATATTTAATGTGATATTGCCCTTTTTTATAAGTTTTGCAATTCTCTCGATAATCGCTGGAGAGCGGTGATTTCCGCCGGTGCAACCCACGGCGATCGAAAGATATGATTTTCCCTCTTTTATATATAGAGGTATCAGGAAATTCAGCAGGTCTTCAATTTTCGTCATGAACTCTATTGTCTCGGCGTGCTTGAATACATAATTGACAATGCGCCTGTTTTTTCCGTTCAGCGGTCTGAGTGACGGGATGAAGTGGGGGTTCGGCAGGAATCTGACATCGAAAAGAAGGTCTGTATTCAGTGGGACCCCGTATTTAAATCCAAAAGATACAAGGCCTATAGTCAAATCTTTCCGGCCGCTCCGCGGGAAATAAATCGAGGGTATCAGTTTTCTCAACTGGTGTGGAGAGAACGAGGAGGTGTCTATAACCCTGTCTGCGTTGGACCTGAGCATGGCCAGACTCTCTTTTTCCTGTTTTATCGCTTCTTCCAGTTTGCCTCCTAACGGATGAGGTCGCCGGGTCTCCTTGAACCGCCTGATCAGCACCTCTGTTTCAGCCTCAAGAAAGAGTATTTCCAGGCGATGTTTGGACCTGAGAGCGTTCAGGACCTTCTCTGTGTCGGCGAGAAATTCTTTTTCACGGATATCTACGCCCAGCGCGATGTTTTTAAGCTTCCGGTTGAGAGAGATGTTGTCTATTAACGAGCTTATAAGGGAAACCGGCAGGTTGTCGACGCAGAAAAAACCGGCATCCTCGACCGCTCTGAGCGCAACGGTCTTGCCCGAGCCGGAAAGCCCCGTGATAATAACGACACGGGAGGCTTTATCTCCGGCGGAGGGATGACGCCCGGTTTTTTCCGCTGATTTTCCTGTTTTCACAAAAAAATGTTCTATCTCACCGGCTCGATAAGTCCGAAATTCCCATCCAGCCTGAGGTAAATCACATTGATATCATTGGTGATATCGTTCAGGAAAACAAAAAAATCCTTGTCGAGAAGCTCCATCTGCATTGATGCTTCATCATGACTCATCGGCTTTAATTCAAAATGTTTGTTCTTTATTATGATGCCACCTTCCGTTGCGGTAGACGGCTTTTCCTTCGGCTCGGACGACACCCTGTTGCCGCCTTTTCTGTGAGAGAGAAATTTCTCCTTGTACTTCTTTACCTGCCTTTCGAGTTTTTCCGAAACCTGGTCGATTGAGGAATATATTTCTCCTGTTACACCCTCCGCCTGTATCATAACACCGTTTACTTTGAACAGCACCTCGGCTTTATGCCTGTATTTTTCGACGCTGAGTGTGACTACTGCTTCTGAAATATTGGACAGGTAGCGCTCGAATTTGCTGATCTTTTCTTTAGCGTATTGTTTTATTGCCGGTGTCACCTCGAGGTGTCGTCCGCTAATTATGATGTTCATTACAGCCTCCTTTTAAGTATGGGTTTGAAGTATTTGGTTGTAACCTTTTTCTTTGTGATTGCGGCGGAATTTTAAGTTCATCCCTGTATTTTGCGATCGTCCTTCTGGCGATCCGGATGTTCCTGTCCGTCAGTATGTCCACGATTTGCTTGTCACTGAGAGGCCGCTGCATGTCCTCTTCAGTTATTATTTTTTTGATCAGTTCTTTTAATGATGTTGA
>JAYWMP010000070.1:0-6178 GCA_035873255.1 Nitrospirota bacterium | reverse complement strand
AAAATAAAGGGAAAAAACGGCAGTATGCCTTAACGGGCATGAAAGTTGAAATTAATTGTTTAATAGTTTATAATCTTATTGACAATCAACTTTTGTATCAGGAGGAGAAAATGAGCGATATTAAGGCGGATGTAATACTGGACACTAAAGGGCTGAGCTGCCCGATGCCGGTTCTGAAAACCAAGAAGGCGATAGACGGACTTCAGTCCGGTCAGGTTCTTGAAGTCATTGCGACCGACCCCGGATCCAAGTCCGATATACCTGCTTTGTTAAGAAGGCTGGGACATGAGCTGGTTCAGACAAAAGAAAACGGCGATGTAATAGAGTTTTATATTAAGAAGGCGTAAGACGTTATCTCTCCAGTGGTAAATTGAATAATACGGAAAAGCCGGACGATCCGGCTTTTCTTTTTTTACTGCCCATCCGGTCCGACTAAGGAAATATCAGGAATTTCAGGGCGACCATTCCCAGTAGGGATATAATTATCAAACGAAATAACCGTTGTGGTACGAAATTAACTATCTTCTTCGCGATATATGCTCCCGAAAAAGATATGGGTATCAAGAGAATTAAAATATAGAGCAACGGCTGTGGCAGGGCGGTCCCTCCGGTGAAATATCTGAAAATTCTGGATGTATCAATAAAAAGGGCGATCATGCCGGATGTATAGATATACATTTCTTTTGGTAAATCATAAGCGGCCAGAAACGCGCTTCTTATTGCGCCGCCGACCCCGAAGATGCCCGCGAAGAAGCCTGATAAAGAACCGCCCGCAAAAGCCGCCCGATCTGTTTTCCGGATTTTCCAGGATTGTTTTTTAAAAAGGAAGAATACGTAGATAAAAAGAAACCCTCCAAGCAATCTTTTCAGAAAGAGGTCCGGCGCGTTTAATGATATCGAAGCTCCTGCATAACTCGCGATTATTCCAGGGATTCCAAAACCGAGAATCAGCCTCCAGTTAACACCCTTTCTGAAAAATATGACTTTCCATACGTCACCGCAGAGGTGGATGAGCGCCACGAAAAGAAGTGTCAGGTGGATAGGATAAAACAGGGACATTACAGGAATCATGATGGTGGATATCCCGAAGCCGCTGATTGTTCCGAGCAGCGACGCGATAAAAGTAAGCACCGCGAATAAAATAAATTGGTCGATCATCTTACTTTAACTCGTGTTTAAAAATATCATCATTCAAAATTCTACACCATTCAACACTTTTTTGCTCCTGAATTGGTCCTCTCTCTCATCGACCAGGTAAAGAAAATCATACCTGTAAATAGATGGGCGTTACAGCAAATTCCTTCCTAAGCCGCCGGTGAAAAAACCCTCGTGTTCTCTCCTTCTTTCCGGTATTTCAACCCGGCCTGTCTTTTTAGTGGATATTTTAGTCGATATTTTGTATGTTATAACGTTGCCGGAGTGGCGGAATTGGTAGACGCAAGGGACTTAAAATCCCTCGGGTCTAAAGCTCGTGCCGGTTCGAGTCCGGCCTCCGGCACCAATGATCCGCAGAGTGGAATCCTTAAAAGACTATGATATTTCATTATAAGCTAATAAGTTATTCATAAGCATCTATGTTATAATTCAGGAAATAGATAAATGTAAGAGGTGGTTTATGTCAGAAATGATTAAGAAAGCAATATTCCCCGTAGCCGGTCTGGGGACGAGGTTTCTCCCCGCAACCAAGGCGTTACCTAAGGAGATGATGCCTATTGTCGATAAACCGATGATCCAGTACGGTATCGAAGAAGCTCTTGCCTGTCATATTAAACAGTTTATTGTTGTCACCGGAAAACAGAAGCGAGCGATCGAAGATCATTTTGATTGTGCCTTCGAGCTTGAGGAGAAACTCAGGAAAAGCGGAAAGAAGAGGCTTCTGGAGGAAATAAAGAAGCTGAATGAAATCAATATAGCATATATCAGGCAGGGCTATCCTCTCGGTCTTGGACACGCCATACTCTGCACAAAACCGTTTGTAAAGGATGAAGCCTTTGCCGTTATTTTAAGTGATGATATCATAGCTCCCGAGGATACCCTTCTAAAGGATATGATGAAACTTTACCAAAAGGTCTCCGCACCTATTCTCGCGCTGCAGCGGGTCCCCAAATCAGAAATACACCGTTATGGGGTTATAGACGGAGTTGAAGAAGAAGCCGGCGTCTACCGGATAAAAAAACTGGTAGAGAAGCCTGAACCGGATGAAGCGCCCTCGGACCTTGCCATTATCGGCAGATATATTTTGACTCCGGACATTTTTGAAATCCTCGAGAAGTCTGAACCCGGCAAGGGCGATGAGATACAGCTTACCGACGCATTAAACAAGTTACTTAAAAAGAGACCTGTTTACGGTTATGTTTTAAAAGGTCACAGGTATGATGCCGGCGACAAGTTTGGGTACCTGAAGGCAACAGTCGAATTCGCGCTGAAAGACCCCAAGCTATCAAAACAGTTCAAGTCGTATTTACACGACCTGACCGATGGTCAGCTCGAAAAATAGAATAAATAACCCAGATAGTTAGGAGACGGGATGTCAGAGATAGATCGGAAGAATGATAAAAATGAAAAAGAAGCGGTGATACCGGATAATCTGCCTGTACTTCCCGTGAGGGATATAGTTGTTTATCCGTATATGATAATTCCGCTTTTTGTCGGAAGAGAAATATCAATCAAGGCGATAGATCATGCCCTGAACACAAGCAGAATGATTCTGCTTCTGACCCAGAAGGATTTGTCCGTTGAAAACCCCGTGGCTGAAGATTTATACAAAATCGGGACCGTTGGGATGATAATGAGGATGCTGAAACTTCCTGACGGAAGGGTGAAAATTTTAGTTCAGGGGCTGACCAAGGTGAGGGCCGTGAATTTCACCCGGAATGAACCTTTTATAGCCGCTGATATAGAAAAGATTACGGAAGAAAAACCGGCATCACTTACGATCGAAGAGGAGGCCCAGATACGGACGGTCAAGGAACAGCTTGATAAGGCTGTTTCGTATGGAAAGACTATCCTTCCCGACATTATGATCGTTATCGAAAACCTTGATGATCCGGGCAGGCTGGCGGACCTGATTGCTTCAAACCTCGGATTGAAGTCGGACCAGGCGCAGGAAGTCCTCGAAATATCGGATCCGATGGAGAAACTGAGGCGTGTGAGCGACATCCTGAGCCGGGAGTTGGAGCTTCTCGTCGTCCAGCAGAAGATACAGTCCGACGCAAGAGGTGAAATTGATAAGACTCAACGTGAGTATTTCCTGAGAGAGCAGTTGAAGGCCATAAAGAGGGAGCTCGGAGATATAGACGAAAGAAGCGAGGAAATAAAAGAGTTCAAAAAGAAGATTGAGGATGCCAAGATGCCTGAAAAGGTGAATGAGGAGGCTGAGAAACAACTCAGAAGGCTCGAAAAAATGCATCCCGACAGCGCGGAATCCGCGACAATACGGACTTACCTTGATTGGCTTGTCGAACTCCCCTGGTCTGTCGCCACAAAAGACAAGCTGGATATAAAAGCTGCCAAAAAGGTGTTGAACCAGGACCATTATGATCTCGAAAAAGTAAAAGAGAGGATACTCGAATATCTGAGTGTACGCAAGCTGAAAGAGGACATGAAGGGGCCGATACTCTGCTTTATAGGTCCTCCCGGCGTTGGAAAAACATCTCTGGGGAAATCCATAGCGCGCGCCCTGGGCAGGGAATTTGTTAGGATGTCGCTTGGAGGCGTCAGGGACGAAGCCGAAATCAGGGGACACAGGCGGACATATGTCGGAGCCCTGCCAGGCAGGATAATACAGGGTATAAAGCAGGCGGGAACGAACAACCCTGTCTTCATGCTGGACGAGATAGACAAAATAGGCATGGACTTCAGGGGAGATCCATCCTCGGCGCTTCTTGAGGTGCTTGATCCCGAACAGAACTTCGCGTTTGCCGATCATTACCTGACGGTGCCGTTTGATCTCAGCAAGGTTATGTTTATTACAACCGGTAACCTGGCCGACCCTATCCCTGGGCCTCTCAGGGACAGGATGGAGATAATATATCTTTCAGGCTATACAACGGAAGAAAAACTGGGTATCGCGAAAAAGTATCTTATCCCGAAACAACTTGAGGCACACGGACTCAGCAGTAAAATAGTTACCATTTCCGATCCCGCGGCCACACTTTTAATATCTCAATATACAAGGGAAGCCGGAGTAAGGAACCTGGAACGTGAGATAGCAAACCTGTGCAGAAAGATGGCCAAAAAAATAGCTGAAGGCAAAGAAGAGAAGTTTGACATCACGGAAAAAAATCTGCGGCATTTTCTGGGTTCACCCAAGTATATACCGGAAGAGGAGATGCAGAATGATGAGGTAGGGGTTTCGACCGGGCTTGCCTGGACCGAGTCCGGCGGTGATATCATTTATATCGAGGCCACAACCATGAAAGGGAAGGGCTCTCTGACGCTTACAGGGCAACTGGGCGACGTGATGAAGGAGTCTGCGCAGGCGGCCCTCAGTTATGTCCGTTCCACGGCTAAAACTCTCGGGATTGATGAGGATGTCTTTTCGAAGACCGATATACATATACACGTACCGGCCGGCGCGATTCCGAAAGACGGACCTTCAGCAGGAATTACGATCGCTACGGCCATATCTTCCGTATTCACCGGAAAACCGGTCGATAAAAATATAGCGATGACGGGAGAGGTTACTCTAAGTGGCAGGGTCCTTCCGATCGGTGGGCTGAAAGAAAAGGCTTTGGCCGCCAAAAGAATGGGTATCAAGAAGGTCATCATTCCGAAGAGAAACAGGAAAGACCTTGAGGATCTGCCTAAATACATAAAGAAAGATATGAAATTTGTGCTGACGGACAAGATGGATCAGGTTTTAAAGCATGCGTTAATAAACAACGGGAAAAAGCAGGCGAGCCGGACGAGGTAAGAGATGTTTGTATTGATTATATCTGTAGCAGCTGATTGACATGAAGCTTTCCGAAGTTGGTGAACTCGCCCTGTTGGAAACAGTCAGAAAAAAATTCACCAAAAAGACAACGGGTCTGGTCCTGGGGATTGGAGATGACGCGGCGGTTATAAGTCCCCGGGGGAAACAGACGCTTCTTGCGACCGATATGATGGTTGAAGGGGTTCACTTTGATCTGGACTGGACAACGCCATATCAGGCCGGGTTCAAATTAGTTTCGGTAAATGTGAGTGATATATATGCTATGGGCGGCAGGCCCAGCTTCCTTCTTCTTAATTTCGCGGCTGCTGAGAATACGGACATCAAAGTGTTTAAACGGTTATTCGATGGTGTTGCTCTGGCTTTAAAAACCTATAATGTTACGCTTATCGGTGGCGATATATCTTCCTCCGGAGAAATGGTGCTGTCCGCCACGGTTATCGGACATTCAGACAGGATTTTAAGGCGGAGCGGCGCCCGGAGAGGTGATAATATTTATGTTACAGGCAGACTGGGTGATGCTGCCGCCGGTCTGGAACTGATGAAAATTATTAAGAAACCTGTCGAAATTGAAAAAAATAGAACGACGGATTTTCCTTTAAAGTGGGATATAATCAAGTCCCTGATAGAGAGGCATCTCATGCCTGTAGCAAGAAGGCCGGTGAAATTTGCGGATAAGGCCACATCAATGATAGATATCAGCGACGGACTGCTGCTGGACCTCTCAAGGATATGCGCCGAAAGCGGAACAGGCGCAAGCATATTCCTCGAAAAAATCCCCGTATCGGAAGGGCTTGTAAAAGCCGCTGAATATCTTGGAACCCTTCCTCATGAATTCGCGCTCGGGGGCGGTGAAGATTACGAACTCCTTTTTACCGCGCCGCCGCAGGAGAAAGTTGACGCTTTTTGCATAGGCGAAATTACCGGGCGGGGTCTGGAGATCATCGATAAAACCGGTAAAGCCGAAAAATTCAAACTAAAAGGATACCGGCATTTTGCAGGTTAGAGCCAGGCTGAAACAGATCTTAACAGTTCAGGAGTCTCCCAGGAAAATAGCTATTGCTTTTGCAACAGGTATATTCCTGGGCATGTCTCCACTTATCGGCCTTCATACCATTCTCGGTTTTGCGGTTGCAAGGATATTCAGGCTTAACAGGCTTGTCACTTTTTCAGGTGTATTCGTGACGAACCCATGGACTATTGTCCCTATATATACTTTCGGCACATGGATCGGAACCCTTTTTC
>JAYWMP010000068.1:0-6634 GCA_035873255.1 Nitrospirota bacterium | reverse complement strand
GGTTCGCCGGAAGTCCAGATCGCTATCCTGAGTAAAAGAATAGCTTACCTGACAGAGCATTTCAAGACTCATACAAAAGATCACCATTCAAGGAGGGGCCTGCTGAAGCTTGTTAGCCAGAGGAGGAAACTGCTTGACTATCTTAAAACTACGAAGAAAGAACGATACGATAATATTATTGGTCGACTCGGAATAAGGAAATAGAAAATATGCTACAAAGCGTTGTTATTGAAGTGCGTGGAAAAGAACTTACATTGGAAACAGGTATGATGGCAAGACAGGCGGACGGTTCGGTAGTTGCCAGGTATGGCGATACGGTAGTTCTTGCTACTGCTGTAAGTGGAAAAAATTTACGGGAAAATATAGATTTTTTCCCGTTGACGATAGATTATCAGGAGAAAACGTATTCCGCCGGGAAAATACCCGGAGGCTTTTTTAAGAGAGAAGGACGGCCTACAGAGAAAGAAGTCCTTACATCACGTCTTATTGACAGGCCTGTCAGGCCGCTGTTTCCCAAGGGATACAGCTTTGATACACAGGGAATTGTGAGCGTGCTTTCGTATGGAGATGAAAATATTGCGGATATTCTCGGTATCAACACAATGTCGGCGGCTCTAACCATATCCGACATACCGTTTAACGGTCCTGTCGGCGCGGTAAGGATCGGCAGGGTTGCAGGTTCTTTTGTAATTAATCCTGATTTCAGAGAATCCGAAGAATGTGACCTGAGTCTGGTTGTTACGGGGACTGAAGAAGCCGTTGTTATGGTTGAAGGAAGCGCGCAGGAGATGAGCGAGGCGGACCTCCTTGAAGCTATTGATATAGCACACGCGGAGATTAAAAAGCTGTGCGCGGTTCAGATGGAGCTGAAATTAAAAGCAGGCAAGGAAAAAAGAGAAGTAATTCCTCCGGTTGTAGATGATGCCCTAAGGTCGTCTGTTGCTGAAATCGCCCTGGACAAGATAAAAAGTGCTATTGTTATACCCGATAAAATGAGGAGGCAGGTTGCCCTCGATGAAATATTGGATGAAGTAATCGAAAAGCTGAATACAGGCGAGGAAAATATTTCAAGGAATATAGCCTCTGTCTTCCATGATATAGAGAAAAACCTTGTCAGAAACATGATATTAAATGAAAATATCAGGGCCGACGGGAGAGAACCCGGACAGATAAGAGAGATCAATTCTTATGTGGGCATACTTCCACGAACACACGGGTCCGCTCTGTTTATCAGGGGAGAGACGCAATGCCTGGCGGTTGTGACACTGGGCACGGCTGATGATGAGCAGAGAATAGACTCGCTTGAAGGGGAAATGTCAAAGACCTTTATGCTTCACTATAATTTCCCGCCTTTCAGTGTTGGAGAGGTGAAACCTCTGAGGTCCCCGGGTAGAAGGGAGATCGGGCATGGCATACTCGCAGAAAGGGCGTTGAAAGCGGTTATGCCGTCAAAAAGCGAATTTCCTTATACGGTTAGAATTGTTTCGGATGTCCTGGAGTCGAATGGCTCTTCTTCCATGGCGACAGTATGCGGTGGAACGATGGCGTTGATGGATGCGGGCGTTCCGATAAAAGAGCCGGTAGCCGGGATAGCCATGGGCCTTATAAAAGAAGGAGAGAAGGTTGTAGTTCTTACCGATATCCTCGGACTTGAAGATCACCTTGGAGACATGGATTTTAAAGTTACAGGCACGGAAAATGGTATTACCGCATTCCAGATGGACACGAAGATCGGCGGCATAACGAAAGAGATAATGGAAAGGGCGCTTGAACAGGCAAGACAGGGAAGGGTATTTATCCTGAAGAAGATGAGTGAGACGCTTGGAAGTCCACGTGAAACACTCGCCAGCCACGCGCCAAGGATTTATACGATGCATATAAAGCAGGACAAAATCCGGGATGTTATCGGGACCGGCGGAAAAGTGATCCGTGGAATTATTGAGCAGACAGGAGTGAAGATCGATATCGATGACTCAGGACTGATTAATATCGCCGCTTCGGATGGTACTGCAGCTGAAAAAGCGATAGAGATAATAAAAAATATCACGGAAGATGCCGAAGTCGGCAAGATTTACACCGGTAAGGTGAAAAGAGTAATGGATTTCGGAGCTTTTGTCGAGATTATTCCTGGAACCGAAGGGCTGTTACACATATCCCAGATTGCGGAGCAGAGGATAGCGAAGGTTACGGATGAGATAAACGAAGGCGATGAAGTTATGGTCAAGGTGATAGAAGTAGACAAGTTAGGCAGAATACGCCTCAGCAGAAAAGAGGCTATGCAGGAAAAGAGCTGAAAGACCGGATAAATTGGTTAATAAAATTATGGCCTGTGAAAAAGGGATTGAAAACAGTCCCTTTTTTTATTTTTAGCGCTCAACTGGTGTGTGAAAGCAAAAATGTCGGCATGCCGGGCCTTTTTTGCAGGATTAAAAACCCGGCGCGGAACGCCCTTGAATTATTAATTCATGAAATACCGCAAAAGACAAAGGATGAGTAGCAATGTTTAGTAAAGACCATCTTGAAAATGGAATTCCAGTGCTGATGGATTATTTTGATACCGTACGCTCCGTTTCTGTCGGAATCTGGATAAAGGCAGGTTCACGATATGAACCACTGGAAAAGAGCGGTATTTCCCATTTCCTGGAACATATGTTTTTCAAAGGCACCGCGAAACGGACAACCAGGGACATCGCAGTGGAGATTGATTCCATGGGCGGCGACCTGAACGCGTTTACTTCAAGGGAAAATACAGCGTTTTATATAAAGATAATAGATGAATATATCGATAAGGGCATAGAACTGCTCTCTGATATATTCGTGCATTCGATTTTTCCCGAAGATGAGATTGAGAAAGAGAAAAAGATAGTAAAAGAAGAGCTGAAGATTGTCGAAGATACGCCTGATGATTATATCTTCGACCTTTTTAACAGGAATATCTGGGGTCAGGACGCGCTCGGCAGATCGATACTGGGTAAAAGGGACACGATAGTCTCTTTTACCAGGGATGATCTGTTGGCTCATATCAGAAGATATTACGGAACAAGGGATATTATCATCTCCTGCGCCGGAAACTTCAGACCCGCAAGCATAATGAAGACACTGAACAGACGTTTCGGAGGATTACGGCGTGGGTCCGAGCCAAAGATCGGCGACCCGCCGGTATTTCAGTATGCGGCAAAGGTATATCACCGGGAGTTGTCGGAAGCGCATTTGTGTGTTGGAGTTCCATCGCTTCCGATGAACAGTGAAGAAAGGTATACACTATTCGCCCTGAATACCATACTCGGAGCTGGTGTCAGTTCGCGTCTCTTTCAGGAGATAAGGGAAAACAGAGGTCTGGCGTATTCAGTTTTTTCCTTTACTTCCGCTTACAGGGATACCGGAATATTCGGAGCCTATGCCGGGATAAGTAAAAAGAGGGTCAGGGAGGTGGCTGAACTGATAATTGCCGAGATGATGAAGCTGAAAGACACAGTGACCCCGGCTGAACTTGAGCGGGCCAAACAGCAACTGAAAGGGAACCTGATACTCGGACTTGAATCAACAGGCAGCCGGATGAATAACATCGCCCGGCAGGAGATATATTTCGACAGATATATATCTGCCGACGAGACAATGGAGTCCATAAACATGGTTAATGTCGATCAGGTATCCGGCCTGGCGGAGAGGTTGATAAGGGAAGATGCCTTTTCTTTCGTTGCACTCGGACCCCTTCAGAAGGATATTTTTAACGGAATAGTGCGGCAAAAACCGAAAAAAGCCGACGAATAAAACAACTCGTGACCGTATCATGCGCCGTTTGAATAAAATTTTATCATTGTGTCATAATAAAAATATGCGCCATAAATTAGTACCTCTAATCGTGTTAATCCTCTCTTTAATGGCAGTCTCTTCATGCACCCCAAGGCAAAAAATTGTCGCGGAAGACAAATTCACGCCTGCATACGATGCGTACTATAATTACATGTTGGGATATGATGCCTACATTTCGCAGAGATGGGATGACGCCATTAAATACTATCGAAAGGCGCTTGAATATGACTCTGAATCGGCATACCTGAAGATACAACTTGGTTATGCGCTTATTCGGAAGGGTAATACTGCCGGGGCGCTTGAAATAGCGGAGGAACTACTCCGGAAAAACCCCGATGATAAGGATGCGCTTATCCTTGCCGGAGAGGGATACAGGGTGCAGGATCGGCTGGAAGATGCAATAAAAGTATACAAAAGGATCACGGAGATCGATCCGGATAACCAGAACGCCCTCTTTTTTCTGGGAACATTATATTACTATAACCATGAACTTGACAGGGCTGTCGAGACCATGGAGAACCTGCTCGGGAGAAATCCGTCGGATTTCATTACGCTGGATTACCTTATCACAATCTACATAGAGAAGAAGGACTACGAAAAAGCAGAGCAATATCTGCAAAGGGCGCTGGAGATCAATCCTGAGTCTGACTCGGTATACTACAGGCTGGGCTTAATAAATGAGAAGAGTGGTGAATTACAGGCCGCTGCTGAAAATTTCAGGAAGGCTATATCAATAAATCCGCGTTACATGGGCGCCAGGGAAGGGCTTGTGCGGATATACCTGAAACTCAGGGATACAGGAAAGGCGATCGAAGAGCTTGAGATATTAAGTATCCGACAGCCCGGGAATACAGATATGCGTGTCAGGCTTGGTTGGCTGTATTTTGAGGAAAAGCAGTATGACAGGGCACTCGACGAACTCAGGGTTGCCGCTGAAGCAAAGCCGGAAGTTACAATTATAAGATACTATATCGCCCTTGTACTCGAGGAGATGAACAGGATGGATGAGGCTGTTGATGAACTAAAACAGATCATGGCGCTGGAGCCGGAAAATATCAACGCGCTACTTCATCTTGCGTATATATACACAGGACGGAAGGAAGACGGTAAAGCGATAGAGATATATGAGAAGATACTCGAATTTGAAAAGGATAAGCCTGAGATTTATCTCTATCTCGCCTCTTCTTACGCAAACGGGAAGGATTACGCCAAAGCAGAGGCAGTGCTGAGAGATGCCATATCGCTTTTCGGTAATAACGCTGTGCTTCACTATAATCTTGCCATGTTACTGGATAAAACCGGCAGGTTTGAGGAAATGGTTGAGCATCTGAGGATGGCCATCAAGAGCGATCCTGGCTACGCGGACGCGCTGAATTATCTCGGGTATACCTTTGCTGATAAAAATATGAACCTTGAAGAGGCGCAATCACTAATAACGCGGGCGCTCGAACTTAAACCCGGCAATGGGTTCATAGTCGACAGTCTTGGATGGTTGTACTTCAGGCAGGGAAAGTATAATGATGCGATCGAGACACTGAAAAAGGCGATAGACTTAACAGGAAATGACCCTGTGATATTGGAACATCTGGGAGATGCCTACAGCAAAGCGGGACAGACGGAGAAGGCTATCGAATTTTGGGACAAGGCGATAAAGTCCCAGTCGGAAGAAAATGGACAGAAGGAAAGGGTCGAAAAAAAGATACGCGGCCTTAAATCGGAAGCCGGAGAAAATTCAGGCACCTGAACTACCGAACATATACCCAGCGTATACACAGACCCCATGAAAATCACCCTTAACGCCCAGGCAAAAATTAACTGGTTCCTGGACATTGTAGACAGGAGAGATGACGGCTACCATAATATAGTCACCGCCATGCAGTTCGTGAATCTCTTCGACCAGCTCACTTTTGAGAAGGCGGATAAGATCGAGGTGATCTCCGGACTGAATATTCCCGTCACTGAAAATCTTGTCTATAAGTCTGCTGTTTTAATTAAAAAATACTCTTCATATGACCGGGGCGCAAGGATAATACTCAAAAAGGAGATACCTCACAGTGCGGGTTTGGGAGGCGGCAGCAGTGATGCCGCTTATACGCTGATGGGGCTCAACAGACTGTGGGGACTGGGATTGAACACTGAAAAATTGACCGGGCTCGCCTCGGAAATAGGTTCGGATGTACCGTTTTTTATACGCGGGCCGTTTTCCCTGGCGGAAGGCAGGGGGGAGAGGGTAAATGAGCTGAATATAAAGAGCAGCGTTGCGATGCTCCTGGTGAAGCCGGAGATATCCATCTCTTCATCCTGGGCGTATAATTCGTACAGGCCGGAGTTGACAAAAAAACATATTGATATTAAACTATTTTGCCAAGCCCTTGTAAATAAAGACTTTATCTTGTTGAAACGACTGATATTCAATGACCTTGAAAAGCCAGTTTTTATGAAATATCATTTAGTGCGGGAGATAAAGGAGATGCTTTCGAAAAACGGCGCTGTATTTTCAGCCATGAGTGGGAGTGGACCTACTGTGTTTGGAGTATTTAATTCAGCAGAAGAAGCCGATGAGGCATCGAAAAAAACCGGGAATAACTGGTGCAGGGTTGTAAGAACTCTCAATCCTGATGATAAATGGCAGGCAGATGATGAGAAATAAAAGTGTTTTATTCTGTTCGACATTTCTGGTTGCACTTTGGGTGAATTTTGACGGATTTTGACGGTTTGTGGTATCTTACTATGTGTTGTAAGTGTCTGGAATTATTGAGTTTTGGGGCGTCGACAAGCGGCAAGTCAGGAGATTTTGGATCTCCCATTCGGAGGTTCGAAT
>JAYWMP010000053.1:0-3491 GCA_035873255.1 Nitrospirota bacterium | reverse complement strand
TCATGGTCTCGCCCTACTCTGGACGCAACTGTTCTTTCTCCGTCGATTCTTCAGCAGGACATAACCCCCGTCAATTTGACTTCAGGTCTTATATGTGCAAATATTAAAACATGTGGGAATATACGAAGAAAGTCAAAGACTTCTTTCTTCATCCGAAAAATGCGGGTGAAATCAAGGACGCGGATGCTATCGGCGAAGTCGGCAGCATTGTGTGCGGCGACGCCCTGAAACTTTTTCTGAAAATTGACAGGGAAACAGACAGGATAACCGACGCCAAATTCCAGACATTCGGTTGCGCCAGTGCAATCGCAAGTTCATCCGCCCTTACCGAGCTCATCAGGGGAAAGTCTCTTGATGAGGCATTAGAGGTCACCAACAAGGACATAGCGGAGTTCCTCGGCGGTCTGCCTAAAGAAAAGATGCACTGCTCGGTGATGGGACAGGAAGCACTTGATGCCGCCATAGCAAACTACAGGGGAGAGGCCCCGCCCGTCAGGGAAAAGGGAAGACTTGTATGCAAGTGTTTCGACGTCACTGAAGAAAAGATCAGAAAGATTGCGGAGGAAAACCACCTTACAACGGTCGATGAGATCACAAACTTCACCAAGGCCGGCGGTGGATGCGGTGAATGCAGGCCGGAAATAGAAACTATACTGGACAGCATTTGGACTTCAAAGCCGCCAGGAAAACCCCTTAAACCAAAAAAACTGACCAATCTCCAGAAGATCGCCCTCATTCAGGAAATCATAGAGACCGAAATAAGGCCCGGACTTCAGGCAGACGGTGGGGACATCGAATTGATAGACGTTGATCGAAACAGGGTGACCATAGCGCTTCGCGGCATGTGCGCTGGTTGTCTTATGGCGGACGTAACGATAAAAGGCATTCAGGAAAAGCTCAGGGAACTGGTGAGCGCGGATATCATTGTCGAGGCCCGGGGATGACCGAGATCTACCTCGACAATAACGCCACAACAAGGATATCACCGGAAGTTCTCGATGCCATGCTACCATACCTTACCGATCTTTACGGAAACCCGTCAAGCATGCATACTTTTGGGGGACAGATACACTGGAAGATAGAGGTAGCAAGGGCACAGGTCGCAGCGCTCATCAACGCTGATCCTGACGAGATAATTTTTACAAGCTGCGGCACCGAAAGCGATAATACGGCCCTCATATGCGCAGCCGAATCGTATCCTCATAAAAAACATATCATTACAACAAGAGTCGAACACCCGGCGGTATTAAACTTCTGCCGACACCTGGCAAGAAAAGGATACCGGGTTACATTCCTGACAGTCAACCACGAGGGAAAGCTTGACACGGATTTATTAATTAAAGAAATCAGCGAGGATACGGCCGTTGTATCGATCATGCATGCAAACAACGAGACCGGAGTTATCTTCCCTGTCCTGGAAATCGCTGAAACAGTCAGACAGAGAGGCGCAATCTTTCATACCGATGCCGTGCAGACGGTCGGAAAAATTCCGATAGACGTGAAAAAGCTTCCTGTCGACATGCTATCTCTCTCCGGCCACAAGCTCCACGCCCCAAAGGGCGTCGGCGCCCTGTATGTCAGAAGAGGCACAAGGTTCAAGCCGTATATAATCGGCGGCCACCAGGAACATGGAAGACGGGCCGGCACCGAAAACATCGCTTCCATAATAGGTCTCGGCAGGGCGTGTGAACTTGCCGGGGGAAACCTTGATGAAGAGGCAACATACCTGAAAGGACTGAGGGACAGGCTCGAAAACACTCTGCTAGAGCGTTGTCCTGATGCTATGGTAAACGGAGATACCGTCAACAGACTGCCTAATACCAGCAATATAAGTTTCGAATATATAGAAGGAGAAGCTATCCTGCTCAGACTCAACGAATACAATATATGCGCTTCATCCGGTTCGGCATGCACGTCAGGTTCACTTGAACCTTCTCATGTCTTAAGGGCGATGGGCATCCCTTTCTCAGCGGTACACGGCTCTGTAAGATTCTCACTCAGCCGTTACAGCACAGATAAAGATATAGACGCTGTAATTAATGTAATGCCCGGGATAATACAGGACTTAAGGCGGCTTTCTCCTTTTGGCAGGGAAAAATAGCTATCATGCCTCCGGATAATACAGACGGCCCTTATTGCATATAATCCAATATCCGCTCACATATTGCCGCTGACGAAAAAGGTCTGCCCAGCCTCAAGGCATTCTTCTTCAATTCAAGAAGTCTGTCGCCTCTCCCGGAAAGGAAAGAAATCTTCTGTAACAGATCTTCACTGTCTATCGCGAAGAGCGCGGCCCCTTCATTCACGAGAAAATCGACGTTAAAGAACTCCTGTCCGGGGATCGGGTCGAATATAACCATCGGGAGTCCTGCTGCAAGCGCCTCTGACAAAGTAAGTCCACCGCCCTTCCCTATGATCAGATCAGACGCCTGCATCAGCCGGGACACATTCTCCTCATAACGCAGAGGTATAAGATTGCTGTATTTCAGCGCAAGTTTTTTAACAGAATTGTAAAATCCTTCATTTCCGCCGGCGACTGCGGCTATCTGTATATTTAACCCGCATAACCCGGGGAGAATGTTTTTAGTTATATTCCTTGTTTTTCCCATTAAAAGGACTGTAAACATTTCAGACAGGCCTAAATCACTTCTCGCCTTTACAGTGTCATATTTTATTGAAAACTGTTCTCGTACAGGTATGCCTGTAACACTTATGGCGCTTTCAGTCACCCCCTTATGTGACAGCTCTTTCTTCACCTTTTCATCAGCCACAAAATACATATCTATATAATCCTTGACCCATGTCCTGTGAACACCAAAATCGGTTATCACCACAAAATACCTGAATTCGTTTTTTTTCCTGATCCGTTCTATTTTTCCGGATATGGGGAAGGTCGCTATTACCGCATCGGGCATTTTCTCCGACAAAAACGCTTCAAGTCCCCTGATGCCGATCCTGTCAATTTCCTTTGTAATTGCTTCCGACGAAACATCATTCGTGGCCGAGAAAAAAGCACCGTACGCCTTCGGAATTTTTTTTATACTCGTGTCATACATGAACCTGACGATATTAGTAAAACCTGGCAGAAATTTTTGATAAAAATCGATAACGGAAACTTCTATATCCATTTTCGTAAAATGATCATGAAGCGCCATTGCAGCACTCTTATGGCCCATCCCGAATGACGCGTAGAAAATGATAATCTTCTTCATCCTGGGATTATACCTTAAAAACCACAAATCAGCCCAGCCCGCAGCCGTAGTAGGGGCCTGGCGCGCCATGCCCCTACTTTTACAGCCTCCCCCAGTGGCCGGCCATAATTGCAGAATATGGTAACTTAGATAAAAAAGGGGGGGCAAAATAGCTTTTCTGGATTCCCGCTCAAAAGACCACGGGAATGACGGATGGGTAGACCATGGGATTGACTGATTTAATATGAGTACGTTTATACAACGTTAAGGTTAATAATACGCTTATCTGAACTTTATTTC
>JAYWMP010000306.1:0-29311 GCA_035873255.1 Nitrospirota bacterium | reverse complement strand
ATCAATTATTAATGCATCAAATTGGCCATCTCATTAATCATCATAAGAGTCCCTCTATATCCTATGGTGACCCTTGAGTTATTCCCCAGAATCTTATATACCGGAAATCCCATCTGATACAATGGCGCTCCGAGCCTTACGGCTGTGTTCTCCGCATGGGAACTTGCGATTAAAAGGTCAAATTCTCCGTCTATCGAAAACAGGTCGCCGACCCGAACATGCCTCGCGTAAATTCCGGCCACGAACGCCGTCCTGGTCGGAACTACAGACAGACCGACTTCAGCGCCCATCTCATCAAGCAGCGTCGAGACCTGGACCGAAAGGTCCGGTTCCAATGCCATACAGGCCTTTTTGCCGCCAAAGTAGAAATGGGCGTCTCTCATTCCGTCAATCAGCACCCTTCTCTGCCTTTCATATTTAGGCGGCGCCGGGCGACCGCTTAACGCCGATAGCGTCGCGATAAACGCATCCACTCCCCGGAGCCCGGACAGACTCCCGAACATGGTATATTCGATACCGAATTTCTCTTTTAAAATCTTTGCCGCCCCTTCCATGCTCATCCCGACCGCAATGGTAAACCCGGAACAACCCATCGTCTCTATTTCAGTCGTCTTTGTCCCTCCGGATGCAAGCGCGGAGAATTCCTGTCTGCTTCCGTCGAGCGCCGAAAGGTCCGGCAGAATAACCGGGTCCAGCCCGAAAGCTTCGATCATCTCACGCAACTCCGTAAAGTCGGCCGGTGTCAGATGAGAACCGGCCAGGACGTTAATCCTGGAGTCATGGCCTTGGACCGCCGGTTTGCGGCTTCCGGCGGAAGAAGCAATCACCGCCTCAACCGCCTTCGCATATCCGGACTCCATACCCCCTTCATAATCAGGGGTTGAAACATATACAATCGCGCATTCTGAACCATGAATCCCCCTGATACGGGTCTCCGGAACGGGTCGTTCAGATCCGAATCTTTTTATCGCGCCGGCCACATCATCGCCTTTCACCTCCGACAATCCCGAAGTGAGGACGCCTATCATATCGGGCTGCTGTTTCCGGACAACATCTTCCAGAACAGCTGTCAGTTTCTCCTCGCTTCCCATCACAACATCTTCAGTAAACAGTTTTGTGCTCATAAGGGCGATCGGCTCCCTGAAGTGCTTTGTTATAAGCACCTTTGCAAGAAAATTACAGCCCTGCGCCCCATGAATAACAGGGAGCGCCCTGTCTATGCCCTGCAGGGCGATCGCCGCCCCGATCGACTGGGAATGTTTTACGGGATTTATCAGGACATCCCCCTTCACTTCCAGGTCCGGAGTTTTAAATTCAGGGACAAAAGACTCATGGCCCCCGGCTTTTAACTCCCGGTCAAAAAATTTAATGCTGTTGCTTATCTGCTCCGCAAGGTTCACAAGCCCGTCATATCCGGCATAGGCGGTGTGTCTCTCCTGGTTTACATCCACAAAAGGAAATCCTTCCTTCATGGCAAGATAGAGGTTTCTGCCTCCGGCGACAAGGATGTCCGCGTCCCTCTCCTTCATAAGCCTGCGCAGGTTTGCCGGTGTGACATCCTCAACCAGAAGGGCATCCCCGCCAAGTATGATCTTCATCTTCTCCTCGTCCTCAAAGGTGCTTTTTTTGGTGCCGACCGCAACCACCTCGATCCCAAGATCGAGAAGTGCCGATATAAAAGACCAGCTCTTAACACCTCCGGTATAAAGGACGGCCTTTTTGCCTCTGAGGTGAGAGTACGCCTTTAATTTTTCAGAAAGTCTTTTTTCCTCACTCTCAATAATGGCTTCAACTTTATCCGACAGGTAAAATCCCGAACTTTGAACTTTGAACTTTGAACCTATCATTCTCAACGCCTTCGCCATTTCGGTCTTTCCAAAAAAGGAGACCTCAACATAGGGGATACCGTATCTTCTTTCCATCTCCCTTGCGACATTCACAAGCGCGCGGCCGCAGACCACCAGATTCATGTCCGCCCTGTGGGCATAGGTTATCTCCTCAAAGGTTGCGTCACCGGTGATCCTCGACAGTATCCTTATTCCCGCCTCATTAAAGACCGGCTCGACAAGCCCGAGGTCGCCCGCGATGTTATACTCCCCGATAAGGTTTACAGACACTCCCCCGGTAGAAGAACTAACAGGCGGTTCTCCCGTACCTATCACATAATCAAGCAATACCTCTCCCGCTATCCTGTTTCCGAGGTTTTTAGGACCGACAAATCCAGGCGCGTTAACAGGTATGACCTTTATGCCGCAAACATTCGCAGCCTTTTCGCAGACAGCATCCAGGTCCTCTCCAATAAGGCCGCTCACACAGGTGGAGTAAACAAAGATCGCCTTCGGATGTACGGATTTAAAGGTCCGGATGATGGCATTATAGAGTTTCTCCTCCGAGCCATAGACAATATCCAGTTCATTAATATCAGAGGTGAATCCCATTCCGTGCAGGGGCGTATCACCGCGCGCCGCTACAGCCTTTGACAATGTGCCCCGGCCTTCCCATGTGTTACCGCAACACGCGATGGGACCATGGACAAGATGCGCCGTGTCCGCAATCGGCTGAAGCACTATCATCGCCCCGTCAAAGGCACATGACTCACCACCCCGGCTCCGGCAGAGCTTGTCCTTCTTCTCTATGTCGCAGCCGCTTTCTAAAAATTTATCCGTAGTAGTTAACATGATTATATCTCTTTTGCCGAGTTACGGGTTAGGATGAAACTCGCAACCCGTAACTCGCAATTAGTATCTACCTTATAACGTCAAAGCTCGTTGTATTAATCGACTTCCTGTCCATCTCGTCAAGAATTGTATTGACAACCCAGTTCACCATGTTCAGCACACCCTGGTACCCGACAATCGGATACCTGTGAAGGTGATGCCTGTCAAACAGGGGGAACCCCATCCTTACGAGCGGTGTCCCGGTGTCCCTCCAGAGGAACTTCGCGTATGAATTCGCGATGAGCATATCAACGGGCTCGGTAAACAGCAGGGACCTCATGTGCCACATGTCCTTGCCTGTGTATACCGTCGCCTCCTGTCCAAAGGGATTTTCACCCAGGAGCGCCTCGGCTTCTTTCCTGAATCTCTTATCACTGTTGGTGCTGATGATATGTACCGGTTTGCCTCCCATTTCCATAAGAAAGCTCATCAATCCAATCAAAAGATCAGGATCTCCAACCAATGCGAACCTCTTTCCGTGGACATATGGATGTGAATCTATCATCGCGTCCACAGCCCTTCCCCTCTCATCTTCAATCTCCTGGGGAACAGGCTTCCCGGTGATCCTGCTTATCTCATCAAAAAATTTATCGGTGTTCTTTACGCCGATCGGCGGAAGCACCGGCGCCTCCTGGCCCCACTCCTTCTCTATGTAAGTCCTGGTCTTCATAGTTGAATACCTATCGAGCGAGATAGTAGCCATTGCGTTTATTGAGTCAGCCGCATCCTCCAGTGGCGTACCGCCCGGGTAGAGTTTATATTCACCGGTGTTCGGAGAATCGAAGATATCGCTCACGTCCGAAAGAAGCGTGAAATCAACATCCATTGTCTTGAGAAGCCTCTTTATCTCCCGGTAGTTACCCGTATATGTATCGAATCCCGGAATAATATTAATCTTCCCGTTAGGCTTTCCTTTCCTGCCCGCAGTGAGGGTTGTGAGTATTCCCTTCAACATATTGTCATAACCCGTGATATGTGACCCGACAAAACTCGGCGTATGCGCGAACGGAACCGGCAATTCATTCGGTATTATGCCCTTGTCCTTTGCCTGCCTTATATAGGCGTTCAGGTCATCACCGATAACTTCCGCCATACAGGTGGTGCAGACGGCGATCATCTTCGGACTATACAGGGTATGGGCGTTGCCCAGGCCCTCGAGCATATTGTTCAACCCTCCGAAAACAGCTGCGTCCTCTGTCATGGAGGTGGAGATGGCAGCCATCGGTTCCTTGAAATGCCGGTTCAGATGACTCCTGAAGTAAGCGGCGCAGCCCTGGGCGCCCTGAACAAACGGCATGCAGCCCGCAAACCCGGATGCGCAGAAGATCGCGCCGAGCGGCTGGCACGCCTTCGCGGGATTAATCTTTATATTTTTGCGGGCAAAGTTCTTCTCCCTGTAATCCTCCGTCTTTGTCCACTCAGCCACCTCTTTGACCTTTTCCTCAGGCCACGGGTTTTCAAATTCCTTTTTTTTCCTGAACTGCTCTATATATTCCTGCTGCTGAAAAAGTTCGTTATGGTCTTTGATCTTCATTTTTTCCTCCGTATCAGACCCCATGTCGGGCTGTTCACCGTCATATCCATGTCCCTGGCGAATACCGGGAATCCGTCAAAACCGTGATATGGGCCGCTGTAGTCCCATGAATGCATCTGCCTGAAAGGCACACCCATCTTGTGATAGGAATATTTTTCTTTTATTCCCGCGCCGACCATGTCAGGTTTGAGCCTTCTCGTAAACTCCTCCAACTCATACAGCGTAGCATCATCCATGATGACCGCGCCTTCCTTCATATCGGTATATGTCCTCTTGTAATCATCGTCATGCCCGAATTCATATCCTGATGCAACAACCTCCATACCAAGATCCTCATACGCGCCGATGGTATGCCTCGGTCTCAGGCCGCCCACATAGAGCATTACCTTCTTCTCCTCGAGCTTCGGCTTATACTGCTCAATCACCTCATCCATCGCGGGTTTGTATTTTTCTATCATCTTCTCCGCATTCTCCTTGATGGTATCATCAAAATGCGATGCGATCGTTCTAAGACTCTGGTATATCTTTGTAGGGCCGAAGAAATTGAACTCAACCCATGGAACACCGTATTTTTCCTCCATATGCCTGCATATGTAGTTCATTGAACGGTAGCAATGAATCAGATTAAGTTTTGCGTTCTGCGCAATGCCGAGTTCGTTTACAGACGCGTCACCCGTCCACTGGGCGATGACCCTCAGCCCCATCTCTTCAAGCATCTTCCTCGACGCCCACGCATCACCGCCGATATTGTAATCTCCGATCAGGGCGATATCATAGGGTGTTGATTCCCCCATCTTGCCCTTGCCGAGCACATGGTCCCTTATAGTATCATTGGCGATATGGTGGCCAAGGGACTGGCTCACACCCCTGAAACCCTCACATCTTACAGGCACTATGGGGTACCCGAATTCGCCTTCCACCTTTTTTGATACAGCCTCGATATCATCTCCTATGAGACCGACCGGACACTCCGAGAGTATCCCGATTCCGCGCGCCAGAGGCATAAGCTCTCTCAGTTCATTTAACGCCGCCTCCAGACCCTTGTCACCTCCGTAGACAATGTCCTTTTCCTGAAAATCAGTGGTAATGTGCATTGTGCCGAAGGTATCGACGCCTGTCTGACCGTTATAATAATTCCTCCTCGCCCACCAGCTGTACTGGCCGCAACCGACAGGACCGTGACTTATCGTGATCTGGTCTTTTACAGGGCCCCAGACAACACCCTTGGCGCCGGCGTACGCGCACCCTCTGACGGTCATGACGCCAGGACGTGATTTTACATTGGACTTGACCTGGCATGTACTGCATTGACCCGTCGGGTCGTTTGCCGCTAAATGTTTGGCCCTGATCTTCCTCGTCTTTTCAGGATAAGCGTCCAGGACCTCCTCTATCATTTTCTGAGTCTCTTTAATGGATGTACTCATTCATTCCTCCTGTATTTGTTCTTTCAACTGTTCAAAGCAGACCGGAGCGGCGTCAGCCGCTCCGGCCGTTTCATCCAATTCAGTTGGTTCAGCGTTTCTGTTGTCTTTTTTATACCGCTGCGTCTTCCGGCTCCTCGGCCTCGAGTATCCCGAAATCCATAAGCAGCTGTTCCAGATCATCCATTGACATAGGCGTCGGGATGGTGAGGTTTTTGTTTTCCGCTATTTTCTTTGCCAGCGACCTGTATTCATCCGCCTGCTTATGCTCCGGGGAATACTCAATCACGGTCTGCCTTCTCAGCTCAGCCCTCTGGACCTCGTTTTCTCTTGGTATAAAATGAATCATGTGTGTATTAAGCCTTTTTGCAAGCTCGGAGATCAATTCATATTCCTTGTCCGTTTCCCTGCTGTTGCAGATAAGTCCCCCGAGTCTTACACCGCCGCTCTGTGCATACTTGAGGATACCCCTCGATATATTGTTAGCGGCATACATCGCCATCATCTCACCTGATGTGACTATGTATATCTCCTTTGCCTTTCCTTCCCTGATAGGCATTGCAAAACCGCCGCAGACAACGTCGCCGAGGACGTCATAGAAGACAAAGTCCGTGTCCGCCTCATAGGCCCCGTTTTCCTCGAGAAAGTTTATGGCGGTGATAACACCACGCCCCGCGCATCCAACCCCGGGCTCCGGCCCGCCTGACTCAGCGCACCTGATGCCTCTATAACCGGTGAGCAGCACTTCTTCAATTTCGAGGTCCTCTACCGTCCCCCTCTCCCTTGCCAGGTCCATAACTGTTGTCTGGGCCTTTTTGTGGAGTATCAATCTTGTTGCGTCAGCCTTTGGATCACACCCCACTATCATGCATTTGTAGCCCGCCTCTGAAAGACCTGCAACCACATTCTGCGTCGTCGTCGACTTTCCGATTCCACCCTTGCCGTAAACTGCTATCTGTCTCATTCAAAATCTCCTTTCACTTCTTAGTTTATAATGATTAATAGCGACTCTTTATCTGTATAGTTATTGCGAAAAGCGTGCCAGGTTGCAACTCATTGATATTAAAGGAAAGGGGCATTAGATGGTAATTCATGATTGTAACTATTGGAACAATTTTGTCAGCATACTTTCCTGCTGGGTGATGGAGACATGGCCTGGGTGATTTTAAATTTACCTTATGTTTGCATAAATATTGCTAAAAGAGACATGAGAACGCAGGATAGAAGCAGATATGAACAAAAAATATCATGACTTTTAAAATTCACTGCAGGTTGACTCCTGAGTATACTATTTTTTGTTATGCCCGAAGCCTGCCAAACAATCAATCCCGTGGTCCACACCTCAGTCATTCACCTTAGTCCACACCTCAGTCATTCCCGTGGTCTTTTGAGCGGGAATCCAGTGTTTTCAATGCTTCCTGGATGCCGGATCAAGTCCGGCATGACAGCATAAAGGCTTCTCAACAAGTTCTGGATTCCCGCTTAAGAATTGGGAATGACTGATTAAATATGAGTGCGTTTATACAACGTTAAGGTTAATACAGCGGAAGGAAAACTTTTAAACATCCGGATTCGATGAGAGGCACACCGGTTACTGACGAAAAAAAAACTCTTCCGGCGATTCAGGCGCGGACCGACAGGTTCATCTTCTCTATAAAACCGGTATTAAAATCGCCTTTAACAAAATCAGGGTTGTTCATCACCCTTTTATGCAGCGGTATAGTGGTCTTTATGCCTTCGATTACAAATTCATCCAGCGCCCTTTTCATGCGGGCGATGGCCTCATCCCTGTCCCTGCCGTGCACTATCAGTTTTGCAATCAGGGAATCATAATGGGGAGAGACGACACACCCGCTATAGATCGCCGTGTCAACCCTCACTCCCGCGCCTCCCGGCAACAAAAGAAAATTTATCCTCCCGGGAGAAGGGATGAAAGTCACAGGGTCTTCCGCGTTGATCCTGCATTCTATCGCGTGGCCTGAAATTTTTATCTGTGTCTGTCTGAATTCCAGCGGCATACCCGCCGCTATCCTTATCTGCTCCTTGACTATGTCCACACCGCTCACGTATTCCGTTACCGGGTGTTCAACCTGAAGCCTCGTGTTCATCTCCATAAAATAAATATTGCCGCGATGGTCGACAATAAATTCAACAGTGCCGGCGTTCCTGTACCTGATCGCCTTCGCTGCCCTGATCGCATATTCACCTATCTTTTTCCTGAATTTCTCGGTTGCCACGGGTGACGGAGCTTCTTCAACCACTTTCTGGTGCCTTCTCTGGATAGAACAATCCCTTTCCCCCAAATGTATTATATTCCCTTTTGTATCGGCCATTATCTGCACCTCGACATGTCTCATTTCAGGGATGTATTTTTCGATGTAAAGCTCTCCATTGCCGAAGCAGGCGAATGCCTCTCTCTGCGCCATAAAGAAGGCCTTTCCGAATTCGTTTTCATCTTTCGCTATCCTCATTCCCCTGCCGCCACCGCCCGCCGATGCCTTGAGGAGCACAGGGAACCCAGTCTTTCCGGCAATCTTAAACGCCGTCTCCTCTGACAAAACAGGCCCTTCGCTTCCAGGAACAACCGGAACCCCCTTGCGCTTCATTACCTGTTTCGCCTTTGCCTTGTTTCCACCAAGCCTCATATTTTCCGGCGTCGGTCCGATAAATACAATCCCTGATTTTTGGCATGCCTCCGCGAAATCAGGGTTTTCGGACAGAAAACCGTATCCCGGATGAATGGCCTCTGAATCGGTTATCTCGGCGGAAGTAAGGATGTTGGGAATATTATTATAGCTCTGGGCGGAATTCGCGGGCCCTATACATACGGATTCATCCGCCAGTCTCGCGTGCAGTGAATCCCTGTCAACGTCGGAATATACCGCGACCGTCTTTATCCCGAGTTCCTTGCAGGCCCTGATTACCCTGACCGCAATCTCTCCCCGGTTTGCGATTAATATCTTTTTAAAAAGTTTCACTTAAAGTACCCTTCCAGGTTTCTCCTGATTCATTTAAATGGCGGCGACAGGACTGGCTGATTCCCCTCTATGCCGATACACAGCGGATGGAAAGGTTCACGCGGGTTCTATCTGGAAAAGCGGTTCTCCGTATTCCACGGCCTGTCCGTTCTCAACAAGCACCCTGGCGATAACACCATCGACCTCGCTCTCGATCTCGTTCATAAGCTTCATCGCCTCTATAATACAAAGCACCTGCCCCCGTGTTACCTCCAGGCCTACATCCACAAAAGGAGCCGCCTCGGGTGTAGGTGACCGGTAGAACGTCCCGACTATCGGGGACGCAACAGTATGCAGCTTCTCCTCCTGTTTTTCCACTTCTTCGGCAGGAGGCGCCTGTACAGCCGCTGGTTTCGGCGCTGGAACCTCCAGAGAAGAGACAACCTGTCCCCTCTTTATCCTGACTTTCGAGTTGTCCCGCTCAATCCGCAGTTCCGTTATGTCGGTTTCCTTGAGAAATTCAATAAGGCTTTTTAAATCCTCAAGCTCCATTATTTTACCCTTTCTATGTATTCAGACGTCCTTGTATCCACTTTTATGGCATCCCCCTCATTTATATGAAAAGGCACCCTGACTACCGCGCCGGTCTCGAGTGTGGCGGGTTTTCCGCTGCCTGACGCTGTGTTGCCCTTGAATCCGGGTTCCGTGGTTGCAACAACCAGTTCAATAAAAATTGGAAGCTCAACATTGAGAGGCTCCCCCTTATAGCTGAGAATCTTGACGTCCATGCTCTCTTTCAGAAATTGCTTTGAATCACCCAGCTGTCCAGCCGTCAGGGGTATCTGCTCGAATGTCTCGGAATCCATAAAATAGTACAGGTCATCCTGCATATATAAATATTGCATCTTTTTTTCCTCAAGCTCCGGGGGCGGTAATTTCTCACCGGACCTGAAACTCTCTTCCACTACACCACCGGTCCTCAGATTCTTCAACTTCGTCCTTACAATTGCGCCCCCCCTGCCCATTTTAACATGCTGGAAGTCCACCACCTCATAGGGATCGCCCTTAAACTCTACTTTCAAACCTTTCCTGAAATCACTTGTCGAAATCAATTGTATCTTCCTCCTGTTTATCCTCTGCCGCGCGTGCGGGCATCAAGGCTAATGTACCCGCCCGACTGTAAACTCACTCCTCTTCAGGAAGCACAGATCTGAGCGGTCATATGAATCTATCCGGTTATTTCAATCCCTTTCGGAAGGTCCGTAAGGAGATCGCATCCGTTTCCCTCCGCATAGACCATATCCTCGATCCTGACACCGCCAAGTCCCGGCACGTATACGCCGGGCTCTACCGTAAAGACCATCCCCGCCTGAATATGTCCTGTGCCAAGCCGGGAAATACGCGGCAGTTCATGAACATCAAGCCCTACCCCATGTCCGGTGCCGTGGTCAAAAAAATCCCCGTAACCGGCTTTTTTTATAACATCTCTCGCGGCCCTGTCAACCATTCTGACATGCTCACCTACAGCCACACTATCAATGGCCTTTCTGTTGGCAAGCAGGACTGCTTCGTATATCTCTTTTTTTTTGGCGGTGTTGCCGCCATTCATTAAAAAAGTCCTTGTCATATCGGAAAAATATCCTTCAGCCTCACCACCCCAGTCGATAAGCACCAGGTCGCCGGCCTTTATCTTCCTGTCCGTGGGCCGGGCGTGAGGCATGGCTGAATTCTTGCCGGATGCGACTATTATATCAAAAGGCAATACGGAACACCCCTTTTTTTTCAGGGTCTCCTCAAGTCTGAGCGCTATCTGCTTCTCTGAAAAACCTTTTCTTACATACGGACTTACCTCTTTAAATGCCTTCTGCGCCCTGTCAACCGCCTTTTTGATCAACTTCAGTTCAAGTCGGTCCTTAATCCTGCGCATATCTTCCACAAAGTTATTAACTGCTTTTAACTTCAGGCCCTTCCTCAGGAGTTTTTTATAAAACGCGTACGGCGCCATCGATTCAAAGCCTAGTATTCCGATGCCCAGCGATTTAGCCCTCTCTATTATCTCTATATGCCGCTCTTTTTTCTCGATAACAAGCTCAAACCCTTTTACCTCATTTACCGCCTGTTCCTTATACCTGCCGTCGGTAAGGAAAATTCCCGCCCCTCCGGCGATGATCAGACAGGCCGAAGAACCACTGAATCCGGATAGATACCTGATATTCCTGATATCGGAAATAAGGACGCCATCAATGCCCCTGCTCTCAAGGGCGCCGGTTATAGCCTGTACGCGGTTCATTCCGGCAAGCTTTTTCCCGCCGCCACGACAGCAGGCGGATAGCTTCCGATTGCCGGTTCTCTTATCAGTCCATTCACGTCATGGGTAGAAACCCGTTCATGCCTGTCAGTCTCCGGCATGCCGGGCAGGGTTAAATCAGGTCCATGTATTACAGGAATTTCCATTCTGTTTCAATCCGTCTTCAGTCATAAAGGTTATTACTTACGGCGGGGGACAGGGGAAGAGGTCTAGAATTCGCCTTCTATCTTTGGAATAGCGGTTTTAAGGATAAAACGTCCCTTGCCATAATTACCATCGGGCTTTAACACCAGGGCCATGTAATATTCACTATTTATCCTTCGCATTATTATCCCACACCTGTCAGAGATTACAGAAAATTCTCCCGCCTCTCCAAGCCCGAGATTTTCAGCCGCGGAACTTATGTCCCTTATCATAGCGGAAGCCTCGGCGCCAAGTCCGGTGAGATCAATAAGTCTTTCGGACACATACTCCTCCACCACTATACCATCAACCGCCAGTATCATCGATGAAACAGCCCCGTTAACCTTATCGACAGTCTCTTTAAGTACTTCCGAAAAACTCATCGCGCCTCTTGTTTACCGCTTCCATAAAATTGTTTAACCTGCCGATCAGGGCATCCGTATCCTTGCCCAGCAGCCTTAAAAGCATCCTTAGATCCTCGACTCTTTGCAAAACCTTCCTGTCGTCGGGCCGGGACGCAAGGATTTTCCTGTATATCTCCATCGCACCGGTATACTCATCTCCGGCTATGAGTCTATCGGCATCATTGACAGTTTCACTCCCCTCGGGAGATTCCGTTAATTCCGTGTCCCACTCCTCCTGGAATATCCCGTTCGACGGCGCTTCTTCCACCGCATCTTCCGCCATATCGTTAATCTCGGGATTGTCGGTCATCAGGGTTTTTCCGATATCGACAAAAGATGTCTCCACAACATCGTCACCCTCAGCACTTTCCGGGCTCATCATAGCTTCGGGCGGATCCGCGAGTCCCTCTTCTCCAACGCCTTCGTCCGGCGTTTCACCACTACCGAAAAGGGAATCCCTGAAAGCATCGATTTCCACACCAGGCTCCTCCCCTTGCTCTTCAGTCTCATCCCATGTCCATGGCACTGTCTCCTCGGGGGCTATCCCAACCCCGGCATCTTCCATACCAGCATCTTCCATACCGGCATCTTCCGTAAGAGAAGCAGAATCCTCAGTCGTGACATCCGCCCCTGCATTCACCTCAACATCAGCCACTTCAGGGGCGACTGACTGCGCATGGGACACTTCGCCCCTGAGCCCTGTTAGTCTGTCCAGCGCGTCCTCATCCATCGGGTTCAACCTCAGTACGGTCCTTAATGATTCCTCGGCGAGTCCGTCTTCTCCGACGGCGCTGTATATTTCAGCCAGTTTTTTATGGGCATAAAGGTTATCGGGGATGGTGTTTATTACACTCTCAAACTCAACCTTCGCGGCTTCAAGCATGCCTTTCTCGGCATATACCTTTCCGAGCGATACCCTCGCGCTCATATAGTCAGGCTGTCTTTCCAGCCCACGCAAGAGCACGGCCACCGCGTCGTCGAGCATGCCTTCCTCCCTGTACGCCTCACCCAGAGGTACAAAGAGTTTGGAATCGGGGTCTTTCTTCACCCTTTCTTTAAGCTTTTCAATATCTTTTAATGACATATCCTGTCCACATTTTTATCAAATTGCTGCAATAAAGTCAAGCCCTGATTTCGAGCATCCTGTCCAGGACGGCCCCAGCCACCGCGTCTTTACTCATTAGGCCGGGAGCTACTTCCCTTTTTTCGTCTATTATCACCACATTGTTCGTGTCCACGTCAAAACCCGATCCCGGCTCTGTAATATCATTAAATACTATCATATCCATTCCTTTATTTTGCATCTTTTTCATTGCCCGCCTGATATTCCCGCCTGTTTCAGCCGCAAAGCCGACAATAAAAGGCCTTTCCCCCGCCCCGGCCACCTCTGAAACTATATCGTCTGTCAGGCGCAGGCGCAGTGTCGTATTCCCGTCCTTTTCTATCTTGGCGGCTGAGCGCGTGGCAGGTGCAAAGTCGGAGACGGCGGCAGCCATGATCAGAACGGTAGCGTTACGGACATGGACTTTTACGGCTTTCAGCATCTCGGCGGCAGTCTCCACTTCCACAAATGTTAATCCACCCGGTCGCTTCAATGCGGAAGGGCCGCTTATCAGCGTGACGTCCGCGCCCCTGTCCCTGGCCGCCCTTGCGAGAGCGTACCCCATCTTCCCGGAGGACCTGTTCGAAATAAACCTGACTGGATCGAGATACTCCCTTGTCGGTCCGGCGGTCACAATAATATTTTCACCGGCAAGGTCCCTGTCGGTTAAAGCCCCTTTAACCGCCTCGATTATATCGGACACCTCAGCCATCCTTCCCAGGCCTTCTTCTCCGCAAGCCAGAACACCCCTCTCCGGTCCCACCTGTATCACTCCGGCGGAAGTCAGCTTTTGGAGGTTCTGCTGAAAAAAACGGTTCTGGTACATCCTCCAGTTCATGGATGGCGCGATGACTGTTTTGCCCGGATGGGAAACAAGGCATGTACTGAGAAGATCGTCCGCGATACCGTTGGCGAATTTTGCTATTATATTGGCGGTAGCAGGAGCAATTACAAGCAGATCGGCGGCGGCGGGCATTTTTATATGCGCCAGAGGTTCATCGAAAAGAGAGGAACAGACCCTGTTCTGTGAAGCTATCCCGAGTGAAAGCGGTGTTACGAACTTTCCGGCGGCTTCAGTCATGACCACGAAAACAGATGCTTCTTCCTCCTTCAGTCTTCTGACCAGATCGATTGATTTGTAGGCGGCCGCCCCGCCCGTAACACCAACCAGAACGGACTTATTCCGCAGTACCGTCAGTACCTTCTTCCTTTTTGTCATTGAAGAGTTCGTCAAAGGTCTCTTTATCCGTTGTTTTCCTGTCATGTAGATAGGCCTTGACATCTTTTTCTATCGGACTGAGTTCCTCTCCAGCCGCGGCCCTTCTACTCTCCTCAAGGAACTTCCTGTAGTCAAATTTGTTGGCTTCCTCTTTTGCCGCCACGGCTTCTTCACCGGTCAGGTATTCAAGGGTACAGTCAGGACTGACAGCCTCTTCTATCGCGATTGACGCGACTTTTTTCCACTTGGTCTTAATCTTGGGCTTAGCACCGAAAGACAGGTCTTTCGCCCTCTGGGTCGCAATCGCCACCAGCCTGAATTTACCGTCTATTTTTCTGGTATCATAATCCACGGGCAGAGAAATAATATCCATTCTTTTCCCCCTAAGCTAAAATTTTTTCTATCATGCTCTTATCCGTTCTTTCAGTTTTATGTCTCTCGGCTATTATAATCGCTTCGAGTAATTTCACTGAATCCTTCAGCACGTCGTTAATTATAACATAATCGTAAGTATTGTATTCCCTTATCTCGTCAACAGCCGTCCCGAGGCGCCTGGCCATGTCCTCTTCTGAATTACTCCTTCGTTTTTCGAGCCTGCGCCGTAATATCTCTATGGAAGGTGGAAGAATAAATATAAAAACACCGTCCCTGTAAGATCTCCTTATCTGCTTCGCCCCCTGGGTGTCTATGTCAAGGATGACGTCCAGACCGGAATCCATCAGTCCTTCAAGCCTCTTTCTGGAAGTCCCGTACAGATTGCCATGCACTTCAGCCCACTCGACAAAATCTCCTCCGGCGATCATCTCCCTGAACTCTTCCTCACCAATGAAGGTATAATCCAGGTCATTGACCTCCCCGCCTCTCGGCTTGCGCGTGGTGAATGAGACCGACTGACCAAGGCTGTCGACGGTAGTCACTATTTTTTTGCACAGAGTTGTTTTACCAGCGCCCGAAGGGGCGGAGATTATAAAGAGACTACCTTTTCCCCGTTTCAGCAAGCGGCCCTTTTCCCTCCGTAAATCTTTGTGTTATGGTCTCCGCCTGAAGCGCGGAAAGTATAATATGATCACTGTCGGTTATGATTATGGAACGTGTTCGTCTTCCCTGTGTGGCGTCGATTAATTTACTGCCTTTCCTTGCCTCTTCTCTTATCCTCTTGATCGGCGCGGAACCGGGCGTTACAATCGCAACAACCCTGGAAGAGGCGACAACGTTACCAAATCCTATGTTTACCAGTATGGGAGTTGCATCATTTTTTTTCATCACTCACCTCTCTCAAAAACTCAACTTATAAGATTCCGCCATATACTAATAATATATAATCCCCGCGATAGGGAAAAAGCCGGCAACATCCGGACCTATTGTATATTCTGCACCTGTTCTCTCATCTTCTCCAGCTCATTCTTCATGTCAACCGTCAGTGTAGCGACATCGCAGACAACCGATTTTGACGCTATTGTATTCACTTCCCTGTTAAGTTCCTGCAGCATGAAATCCAGTTTTCTGCCAACCACATCACCATTCTCCAGCATCTCCCTGAATTGCCCGACATGGCTTTCTATCCTGACAATCTCTTCTGAGATATCGGACTTAGCTGCGATTACGACGGCCTCCTGGAGAATACGGCCCTCGTCTATTTCAATTCCGTCGAGGATTAACTTTATCTTCGCACTGAACTCTTCTTTTATATCAAAAACACTTTTAGCGCAGCGGGCCTTAATTTCCTGGTTCATACCGCCAAGGGCATCCGTCATCCGCCGGAGCTCGGAAACAAGCACCCCGCCCTCCCTGATTCTCATCTCATACAGACCTTCAAGCGCCTGGCTATAAACCTGGATAACCGCGTCAATATCATAACTCTGATCTGTTTCCATGAACATCTCGCGGAAACCGGTCAGGGTATTAATGTCGATCTCTCCAGGGACTGAAAGTTCCTTCTGCAGCATCCTGAATGCGTTATGAATTTCCCTGGCGAGATTAACGTTAACATCCATCACCACATTGACATTTTCGGAGATTAATATATTTACATCAAATTTTCCCCGCGAAAATTTTTTCTTCAGCAGATTCCTGAAGTCCATCTCATACCGGCCCAAAAAGGGAGGGGCCTTTATGTATACATCCAGAAATCTGTGGTTTAATGAACGAACTTCAACCCTGCAGCCGTCTTTTTCAGCGCTTCCGAACCCGGTCATACTCTGAATCATAATAAAAGTAACTATATATCAGTTGCCTGATTTAGTCAAATATTAGTTTAAATCACAAAATTCCTTAATTTCCTTGCAAAAATGGCCGTTAATCTACTAAAATTATAGCTTAATTCATATCTGGAGGAAAACATGGCTGAAACAATCGAGATAAGATGGCACGGAAGAGGAGGACAGGGGACGGTGACAGCAGCGAAAGTGCTTGCGGACACTTGCCTGAGTGGCGGAAGACACGTCCAGGCATTTCCCGAATACGGTCCCGAAAGAGCTGGAGCACCGCTGAAGGCGTACAACAGGATAAGCACGCATGAACTCAGGATGCACTGTCCTGTTCTGGTCCCTGATGTCGTCTCTATTGTAGACGCTACGTTGCTCGACAGCATCAATATTACCGAAGGGGCAAGAGACAACACCATTTTTATAGTAAACACAGCAAAAAGCCCCGAAGAGATCAGGGAAAAACTGAAGGCCGGGCCAGGACAGAAATGCTATACGCTGGACGCGACCACAATATCGATCGAATCTTTCGGCAGGGCCATGCCGAATTCCCCAATGCTCGGCGCTGTCTGCAAGGTAACAGGACTTGTCGGCCTGGAGCATCTGCTGGAAGACGTAAAGAACAGTTTCGGCAAGAAATTCTCGCAGAAGATCATCGACGGTAATATAGAGGCGACAAAAAGAGGCTACGAGGAGGTAAAAGAAGGATGAAACTGAAAGGATGGAAGGATTTAACTCCTGGTTCCGTTATCCTCGAAGGTGGTAACGCCGTGCAGTTCAAAACAGGTTCATGGAGGGCGTTCAGGCCTGTCTGGAAAGAGGAAAACTGTATACATTGCCTTTTTTGCTGGATATACTGCCCTGATATGGCGGTAAACGTCAAAGACGGCAAGATGATGGACTTCAATTACGATTATTGTAAAGGATGCGGAATATGCGCCCTCGAGTGTCCGGGCAAAAAAGGACAAACGGCGATCGAAATGGTAGAGGAGGGCAAATAGATGGCGAAGGTTGTCGCAGTAACAGGAAACGAGGCATGCGCTAACGCGCTTCGACAGGTAAATCCCGATGTATGCGGGGTCTATCCGATCACACCGCAAACCGACATGATGCAGAAATACGCGTCATTTGTATCAAACGGCAAGGTCGATACGGAAATCATTCTGGTCGAAAGCGAACACAGCTCAATGAGCGCCTGCATCGGCGCAGCCGCCGCAGGCGGCAGGGTTGTGACCGCTACATCATCCCAGGGGCTGGCGCTCATGTGGGAGATGCTGCATATAGCGTCGGGCGACAGGCTTCCAATCATAATGCCGGTTGTCAACCGCGCCCTTTCAGCCCCCTTAAATATACATGGAGACCACTCGGACGCGATGGGCGCCAGAGACACCGGGTGGATTCAGCTATGGTCGGAAAACGCCCAGGACGCATATGACAACACCATACAGGCCTTCCGGATCGGAGAGCACATGGATATCAGGCTCCCTGTTATGGTATGTCTTGACGGATTCATCATAAGCCATTCCATCGAGAGGATGGAGTACCTTGAAGACGAAGAGGTCAAGGGATTTGTCGGGGAATACAAAAACTTTCTGCCACTCCTCGACCTTGACAAGCCAAAAAGTTACGGCCCACTCATCCTGCCCGACCTTTTCCATGAATACAAAAAGGCCCAGCACGAGACTATGTTAAAGGTTAAAGATGTTGTTCTAAAAGTCGCGGCGGATTTCGAAAAACTGAGCGGCAGGAAATACGGCCTGTTTGAATCATACAGACTGGATGACGCGGACATCGCGCTCGTAATACTGAACTCGGCCGCCGGCACGTCAAAAGACATTGTAGACGGGTTCCGCGCCAGGGGCATCAAGGCGGGACTTTTAAAGCCCCGGCTCTTCAGGCCTTTCCCCTATGAGGAAGTGGCTGAAGCACTCGGGAACACCAAAGCGGTATGTGTCATGGACAGGTCGGATTCATTCGGTGGATACGGACCGGTTTTCATGGAAATAAGTTCGGCGTTATATCCATTAAAGGAGAGACCGGTCCTGATAAACAGGATATACGGCCTCGGAGGAAGGGACTATCTGCCTGAACACGGTGAAGCCGTTCTTAACGAACTCGATGAAATAGCAAAAGGCGGCAAGGTGGAAAAATACAAAGAATATATTGGAGTGAGGGAATAACATGGCTACAGGATTAACTTTAAAAGAGCTTTCAAAGAAAGAAGAACTCCTGACTCACGGGCACAGGATGTGCGCCGGATGCGGCGCTCCCATCGCGGTAAAAATGGTGCTGCTTGCGACAGACTACCCTGTCATAGCTTCGAACGCCACCGGATGTCTTGAGGTCTCAAGCTGTATATCGGAATACACCGCCTGGAAGATACCCTGGATTCATACGGCGTTTGAAAATGCCGCGGCAACCATTTCAGGTGTCGAGACAATGTTCAGGTCGCTGAAAAAACAGGGCAAAATAGGCGGGGAAGTGAAGTTCATGGCCTTCGGCGGTGACGGCGGTACATACGATATAGGTCTCCAGAGTCTCTCGGGCGCGATGGAGCGAGGACATGACATGCTCTACGTCTGCTATGACAACGGGGCGTATATGAACACCGGAATCCAGAGGTCAAGCGCGACCCCGATGGGCGCGGACACCACTACATGCCCGGCCGGATCCGTAATACCGGGAAAACCTCAGAAAAGAAAAAACCTGACAAAGATCATGGCGGCGCACAACATCCCTTTTTCGGCGCAGGCATCACCCTCGCACTGGACGGACCTGATGAAAAAGGTCAAAAAAGCCCACGAAATAAAGGGCCCGAAGTTCCTGAACATCATCGCTCCATGCAACCGGGGCTGGCGTTCAAAAACCAATGACGCCATCATGCTCAGCAGGCTCGCCGTGAACACATGCTACTGGCCCCTTTATGAAATAGAAGACGGCGTAACAAAGATCACATATACTCCCAAAGAGAAAAAACCACTCGTAGATTTCATGAAGCCGCAGGGAAGATTCAAACATCTCTTTGCTCCAGAAAACGAGGAGCTGATGAAAATATTGCAGGGACAGGTGGACAGTGACTGGGAAAAATTGAAGAGAGAAGCTGAACACGGTTGATAAAGACTCTAAATTATGATATTTTCTAACTATGAATAGTTCAGATCTTGTAATGTATGAAGAGGAGTTCCTCAGAATCGACGGGGAGCTGCGAAAGCTTTCCCGTCAGGCTAACGCCAAGGTAGTATTCCTTGTGGATAAAAACGGGCAGCTGATCGCGTCAACGGGAGACACTCACGACATTGACACGACATCTCTTGCTTCACTGACCGCCGGCAACATCGCGGCCACCAGCGAGATAGCGCACCTTCTTGGAGAAAAAGAGTTTACCATACTCTTTCACGAAGGTGAAAAAGATAATATACATATATCCCTCATCGGAAAGAGAGTCATACTGGTGGTCATCTTTGACCAGGGGTCATCTCTGGGGCTCGTTCGCCTGAGGGTTAAAAAGGCGTCCGAAGCCCTTGCCGGCATTTTCGAAGACATTTCGACAAAAGCGGAGAAGGAACAAACCGAAGGTGGAGTCGAAGAGTCTCCTTTCGCTGAGATCAGTGATGAAGATATTGACAATCTTTTCAGATAGGTGACCCGCTAAGTGTCTTTTATAAACTATTCTTCACACGAAATTAACTGTAAAATTGTCTATTATGGTCCCGGGCTCTGCGGAAAAACAACAAACCTTCAGTATGTCTACAGGAGGACGAACCCCGAGCAGAAGGGCAAGCTCATCTCTCTGGCCACAGAGACTGATCGAACGCTCTTTTTCGACTTTCTACCTCTCGCGCTGGGCAGTATCAGGGGATTTAAAATCAGGTTTCATCTCTATACCGTCCCCGGACAGATCTTTTACGCCGCCAGCCGGAAACTTATACTGAAAGGTGTTGACGGTGTTGTATTCGTCGCCGACAGCCAGCTAGAGAGGATGGAAGCAAACATCGAAAGCCTCGAAGACCTCACGATAAACCTCGCCGAGCAGGGGTACCAACTGGACAAACTCTCTTTCACAATGCAATACAACAAAAGGGACCTGAAAAACACAATGCCGGTCGAGACGATGAACAGACTGCTGAACACAAGGAATGTGCCGGCGATCGAGGCGGTCGCGATTACCGGAATAGGCGTTTTTGAGACATTGAAAACCGTCGCCAGACAGGTTTTAACAGAGTTGAAAAGAAACTGCTGAAAAAGGAGTCAAACCTTGAAGTGTAAAATTTGTGATGGAAACTTAATACTCTCGTCAGGCTGACGCGCCATTAATCTGCGCTGCATGGACTGCGGCAAAAAGTTTAACGTATCGGAATATATTGACGAAATAGATGAAAAGACCTGGGAGCGGATAGCCGGAAGGTCATGCGACAGGGCTTAATGAAAAGGGGGAACGGATGAGTATCAGGGAAAACATCTACCGGGTTATCGATCTGATAAGACCCGCTAACGTGCTCGTAAGCGTATTCGACAAAAGCGGTCTTGATGAGATTGTAAAAGAGATAAAGAAGAGTAATCCGTCCGTGAAATTCTATTCCACCGGCGGGACAGGAAAGAAGATCGCTGAGATACTCGGGCCGGACGCATCCGCAAATTATGTGTCCGTTGAAGATTTTACCGGCGCGCCCGAGATGGAAGGAGGGCTTGTAAAGACTCTCCATCCGAAGATCCATGCCGGTCTGCTTGCAGAGAGGGGAAATCCCGCCCATTAGGAATACCTGTACAAGACACTGGCCGAAACAGGCGGAGGTCCCGGCGTGTATTTTGATGTCTTCATCGGAAACCTGTACCCGTTTACTTCCGTTATCTCGAAGGAAGGCGTCACCTCCGAAACCGCAAGGGTCAACATTGATATCGGCGGACCAACAATGACAATGGCCTCGGCCAAAAACTGGCACAGCATTGCAGCGCTGACCTCGCCTTCACAGTACCCGGAATTCATCCGCTTTCTCAGGGAAAACAACGGAGAAATAAGCCTTGAATCAAGATTCAATCTGGCGAAAGAGGCGATGAGGGCTATAGGTGAATACAGAAAGGCGATAGGCGGCTACTTCTCCGGTCTGGATTTTCAGAAGGATGTAAAGCCTTTTTTAGAGACTACTTAGAGTCTGTTTATAAATGAAATGTCTTTTTGTCGTCATGCCGGACTTGTCGGAATCAACCCAAACCGGGATCCGGCATCCAGAAAGCATCGAAAACACTGGATTCCCGCTCCCTGCTTACTGCCTGCTGGGACTAGCTTCGCGGGAATGACATACCAAAATGCCTTACCAATAAGCTCATCAGTATGTATTCTTACTTGGGGTCTTCTTGGTAATATGCCCGGTGAGAGCCTGTTTGTCAGGAATTGATGATACAATATAATAATTTCGCCAGATAACGAATAACGGGGGTTAACAGATATTTCTTCCATAATTGTTGACGGCTACAACCTTACAGGCACCAGCCACGGAGACCTGGCCGGACAGAGAGAAAGCCTCGTCAGCTTACTCATCCGGTATAAGAAAATCCGTGGCCATGATATCACGGTTGTATTTGACGGCTGGCAGTCCGGCGGCGGCAGGGAGGTATCGTTGACCACCGGCGGAGTAAAAGTCATATATTCAAGACTTGGGGAAAAAGCGGATTATGTCATAAAAAGGATTATCAGGCTGGAAAAAAAAGAATGGATCGTCATAAGTTCCGACAGGGAGATAATGGCTGCCGCCTGGGCGTGCGGCTCGGTCCCTGTCTCATCCGATAAATTCCTGTCCATTATTGAAAAAACCGAAAAATCCCTTCACGACGAATACGGGCGCGAATCAGAGGAGGAGGAAGATTACGGGCCGGTACATCGAAAGGGCAATCCCCGGCAGCCATCGAAAAAAGACAGGGCGTTAGCGCGTACGCTCGAGAAATTGTGATTATCAAGGGTTATTACTTCGGCAGTTAAATAGAGCCTGTTTATAAATTGCCATTTTTAATTTTTGTCATGCCCGAAGTCAGTAATCGGGCATCCAGAAGGCATTGAAAAAACTGGATTCCCGCTCAACATACTGCGGGAATGACAGATAGAGAGACTCGTGTACAGACTCTATTAAATAGCCGTAAATTCAGACAATACCTATCTCCCTCCCCTGTTTTCGCGGGAGGGTCAAATGGAGGGTGGACCATACCAGGACTTATCTTCAGGCCCAGGCCGGCTGACACATTAAACTTCGCTTTCCTGCTGTTTTTGTCAATAATCACAGTCATATTTCATCGGCGGATAGACAGTGTTTCCTATCTCCTGTCACTATATTCCGCGCTGATCCTGATCCAGGCCGTGCTCATCATGCTCAAGGATAAGGGCGGAGCGTACAGGCTTGCACACGACCTGATATTCCCGTTAATATCCATAGCCGCCGTATTCGACAGCCTCGGGTATATCGTCCACTATATAAACCCCATTGATATCGATCCGCTTCTCATCAGGCTTGATTACCGGCTTTTCAACGGCTATCCAACCGTTATGCTGGAGAGGTTCATCTCCCCACTATTAACGGATGTGATGCAGGCGGCATATTCAGGCTACTATTTCCTGCCCTTTGCGCTCGGAATCGCTCTCAAGATCAGAAAAGATGATTCAGCGGCCTTCGATTATTCACTTTTCCTGATAATGTTCTGCTTCTACCTGTCGTATACGGGTTATATGCTTATGCCCGCGCTCGGACCAAGATACACAATGAACCATCTGCAGAGCATGGAACTTGACGGCCTTTTTATAACGCAGCCTGTCCAGTGGCTTCTGAACCGGCTCGAGGGTATAAAGAGAGACGCCTTTCCGAGCGGACATACCGGCATAGCCCTCACCGTGCTTTATCTCTCATTCAGGTTCGAAAAAAGACTTTTCCTGATTTTTTTACCAGTTGTGACCGCCCTGATTTTTTCGACGGTTTACTGTCGATATCATTATGTGGTAGATATAATAGGAGGAATATTTCTTTCCGTGATAACGATACTCATGGGAAACATGTATTATGGATACTGGACAAAAAAAAATAATATTAATAATTGAAGATGAAAAAAAGATATCGGGTATTGTCAGGGCTTATCTTGAAGAGGAACAGTACGGGGTAATCGTCGCCGCCACGGGGAAAGAGGCGCTCGGGCTTCTGGGAGAACCTTTCGACCTTATTATACTGGACCTGATGCTTCCCGACATCCAGGGAGAAGAGATATGCAGGCTGGTCCGTGAAAGCTCGGATGTACCGATAATTATGCTTACCGCGAAAAGCAGCGAGGAGGAGAGGATCGCCGGACTGGGAATCGGGGCCGATGACTACGTTGTAAAGCCTTTCAGCCCCAGGGAACTCGTCGCGAGGGTGAAGGCGAGATTGAGAAGGTCCAGGAGACCTGAAAAGACGCTGATGAGTTTCAACAAAGGCGCGCTGAAGATTAATGTCTCCAATTACGAGGCATTTATTAACGAAGACCCTGTGATACTGACGCAGACCGAGTTCAAGATACTACTGTCACTCGCTGGAAACCCCGGGAGAGTGTTTTCAAGAGACCAGATACTTAATATCGTACAGGGTTACAACTTCGAGGGGTATGACAGGACGATCGATGCTCACGTAAAAAACCTCAGGCATAAGATCGAGAGCGACTCAAAGTCGCCTGCATACATAAAGACAGTCTATGGCATAGGATACAAGTTCACAGGCGTTCCGGATGAAGACTAAGCTCTTCCTTGCCTTCTTCGCCGTAATATTGATCGCGCTCATCTCAAATCTGATATACAGGGACCTGATCATAAAAGATTTCGAGGATTACGCAAGCAGCTCCAAGGAGGACAAACTTTACTGGATCCTGGCGTCTGTAGAGGGCGGCTATTCGGAGGCTGGCTGGGACATACAGTCACTTCACGATTCAGTCCACTGGGCCATGATGCTCGGGTTTGATACTGAAGTCCTGGATACCGGCGGCAACAAACTAATAGATTCCAGGGCTGTGCTGGATTCGCTTTCACCTTCGATGAAACGGAGGATGGAGAGAATTATAGATATCAATTCAGCGGCCGGAGAATTTGAATCCTATCCGCTGTATCAGGGCGGCAGGGAAATAGGAGCTATCGGGGTCAGGCAGATGAGAAGGATGGGCAGTATAGATAACAAAGAGGCCATATTCAAAAAAAGGGGCGAGGAGTTCCTGCTGATATCTTTCATCATAGCCGGTGGAGGCGCCCTGCTCCTGTCGGTGTTGTTCACCCTGTTCCTGTCGATGCCGTTAAAAAAGATGAGGAAGGCCGTCGACGCCATGGCCGGGGGAAATTTCAGCGTCCGTCTTCCGGTCGGTTCCGGGGATGAGATCGGGAGGCTCTCGGAAAGTTTCAACTTCATGGCGGAGGCGCTGGAGAGAGAGGAGGCGCTGAGGAAACACCTCACATCCAATATAACGCATGAACTCAGGACACCTCTGACGATCATGAAGGCCAACGTCGAGGCGATGATAGACGGTGTAGTCAGCGACCAGGAGGAGGGACTTGGAAATATCAGGGTGGAGGTCGAAAACCTGATCAGGCTGATAGAAGGCATCGAGGACATAACCAGGGCGGAGGCCAGTTTTTTTACCGGGAAAGACTATACCAGGATAAACCTGCCGGAATTCCTCTCCGGAATTGTATCAAGGATGGCCCCGCTGGCGGCTGAAAAAGGCCTCGATATCAAGCTTGTCACAAAAAAGACCGTTAACGCCCTCGCTGACAGGTATAAACTCGAAACAATCATCCGGAACTTACTCTCAAACGCCATCAAATATACCGGAACAGGCGGAATCGGCATAGACTATGGAATCCGGAAACAGATGCTCTTCATCAGGATCACAGACTCCGGGCCCGGCATCCCTGAAGACAGAACAGCCCTGGTATTCAAAAAATTTTATCGCGGCGATGATTCCAACGGAACCGGCATCGGACTCGCCATAGTAAAAGAGCTGGCCGAAGTAATGGGCGGACGTATCGACCTGAAAAGCGCGCCGGGAGAAGGCTCTGTGTTCACTATATGGCTGCCGGTAAAGACATGGATATAAAAATCCCGTATAAAAAAACCAGGGACGGTATACTGATAGAGGTGAAGGTCGAACCCAGGTCTTCAGGAAAGAAAATAACCGGAGTTATTGATAATGTATTGAAAGTGAAGCTGACGGCGCCACCGGTGGACGGCGCCGCCAATGAACAGCTGATCAGGATTATTTCGGAGGCGACCGGCATCAAAAAATCCGGCATCAGGATTATCAGGGGTCTGTCATCAAAGAGAAAGGTGATAGAAATAAAGGGAGTCAGCAAAATTTAGGGCCCTGTCTTCATAATTATTTCATTAATATGTATTAATATGCTACAGAGGAGTAAATAAACTGAAGATGCAGAAAAAAATATTATTCTCGACAGTATCATGGTTCCTGGCGCTTACGGCAATCGCCTTCGCCGGCGGGAACAATGTCACGCCCTATGGAGACTACTGCAAGGACTGCGGCACGTACGGGACATGCAGAAACATTATGTCTCCTGAAAAAGCGACTGTCGCGATCAAAAAATACTACAGGGAAAAAGGCTACCGGGTCGGCAATATAAGACATAAGGGCAGATTCATCGAGGCCGACATATATAAACGTAACAGGCAGGTGGACAAAGTCCTGTTTGACAGGAAGACCGGGAGAATAAGGTCGATCAATTGACCGCAGGCAGGTTATATTCAGACAGACAAAAAAAGGCAGGACGCCAAAAAACGCCCTGCCTTTCACAGTCCTGATCAAACCCGTAAATAATCGGGTCTAGATATCGTAATAGAGATAAAACTCATGCGGATGCGGCCTGAGTCTCAGGGCGTCCACTTCTTTTGTCCTCTTGTAACTTATCCAGGTCTCAATCGCGTCCTCGGTAAACACATCTCCCTTTCTCAGGAACTCATTGTCAGCCTCAAGGCTGTCGAGCGCCTCTTCAAGACTTGCCGGCATCGTCGGAACGGAAGCCAGTTCCTCCGGGCCGAGATCATAGATGTCCTTATCAAGAGCTTCTCCGGGATCTATCTTGTTTTCTATCCCGTCGAGTCCGGCCATCAGCATGGCGGCGAAAGCAAGGTACCCGTTACATGAAGGGTCAGGGAACCTCACCTCGACCCTTTTGGCCTTCGGACTTGCCGAATAAGTCGGGATCCTGATGGCCGCCGAGCGGTTTCTTGCCGAATACGCCAGATTAACCGGGGCCTCAAAGCCGGGGATAAGCCTCTTGTATGAATTAGTGGTAGGGTTCGTGAATGCGGCCAGAGCGGACGCGTGCTTCAGTATCCCGCCGATATAATTGAGCGCCATCTCGCTCATCCCGGCATATCCGTTACCCGCGAAAAGCGGCTTATCGGCCTTCCAGATACTCTGATGGCAGTGCATGCCGGAACCGTTGTCGCCGAACAAAGGCTTCGGCATGAATGTTACCGTCTTGTTGTGCCTCCGGGCGACATTCTTGATGATATACTTGAAAAGCATCAGCTTGTCCGCCATCCTGACCATTGAATCGAATCTCATATCAATTTCTGCCTGTCCTGCGGTAGCAACCTCATGGTGCTCCCTTTCGATGTAGATGCCGCACTTCTGCATCTCCACTACCATCTCGGTCCTGAGATTCACAAGACTGTCCGTCGGAGGGACAGGGAAATAACCTTCCTTATGCCTTGGTTTATAGCCGAGATTCTGCCTGTCTCCCCTGCCCGAATTCCAGATACCCTCATCCGAATCGATAAAATAGTATCCGCTGTGAGCATTCTGATCGAACCTGACGTCATCAAAGATGAAGAACTCCGCTTCAGGCCCAAAATAGGCCGTATCACCGATTTTAGTCGATTTAAGATAGTTCTCGGCCTTCTGCGCCACATACCTTGGGTCTCTTGAATAATATTCTTTTGTGATAGGGTCGACTATATTACAGATAAGGCTTATAGTCGGATACTCCATAAACGGATCCAGAAACGCTGTCTCGGCGTCCGGGATTATCAGCATGTCAGACGTATGAATCGCCTGCCAGCCCCTGATCGAGGAACCATCAAACCCAAGACCCTCTTCGAAAATCTCCTCTTTCAGTTCCGCGATGGGCACCGCGAAATGCTGCCAGATTCCGGGAAAATCAAGAAACTTAAAATTAGCCATGACAGCCTTGCTTTCATGCGCCAATTTTATTACATCTTTTGCCGTCATTTCTTCTTCCTCCTTTATTTTGTTATAAGATAGTGCTTATTATACCGCGCTCTCCCCCCGCTCGCCCGTCCTTATCCTTATGGCATCATCAACATCAGAAACAAATATCTTTCCGTCGCCGATCTTTCCGGTCTTCGCCGTCTCTTCAATGATAGTTACGACCCTTGGAGCCAGTTCCTCCGACGTAATAATCTCCAGCTTTATCTTCGGGATAAAATCCACTATATACTCAGCGCCGCGGTAAAGTTCCGTGTGGCCCTTCTGCCTGCCGAATCCCTTCACCTCTGTGACCGTCATACCCTGTATACCAACCTCATTAAGGGAATCCTTCACCTCGTCCAGCTTGAAAGGCTTTATAATCGCCTCGATCTTCTTCATCGCTCACCTCCTGGTAATTACTAATCCCAAATGCAATTTATAATAAATAAATAAACGGCTGAATGTAAAGGTTTTTCGATATATCCCGCCTCTTTTTCCCTATCTCCCGACGGTCAATCGGCCCGGTCCAGGAAAAAAGCCCTGTAGAAATTTTTCGCCCTTCCGGAATACTCATCATATCCGGCTTCAGTCTCTTTTTCGACCACGCCCATGTCTACGGGTTCATCCTTGAGCCACTCGTAAATCATCTCTTTTTTGACCTCTATATGAAACTGAAATGCATATGCGTTCCGTCCGTATTTAAAGGCCTGGTTCGGATATAGCACCGACCCTGCCAGTCTTACCGCCCCCTCCGGTATATCAAAGGTCTCGCCATGCAGGTGAAACACCCGGAACCCTGTCTGCAACTCCCCGGAGGCGGGGTCGGCCGCAAGCCTTCGCAGCATCGGATCGCGCGCGGCGTCTTCGGAGATTTCGATCTCATACCAGCCTATCTCGCTCTCCGGCCCGGTATATACGTCCGCGCCAAGCGCCCGAGCCATTATCTGGGCGCCGAGACATATGCCGAAAACCTTTCGGCCTTTATCGATAAACTCTCTCGCAAGTTCAATCTCCCGGGTAATATAAGGGTATTTATCGACATCCTTCACACTCATCGGCCCGCCCAGAATGACCAGAGTATCTGCGTCAACGGCCTGCGGAATCTCCTCCTCCGAAAGTTCTATTATCCTGAACTCCACACCATTGTCACGCAGGAAATCCTCGATCGTCCCCGGACCTTCCGTCTCAATATTTTTTAGTATCAGAACAGACATTGATTTTTTATGCGGCAACTGCCCCTCCATGAAAAAAAACGATATTAATTAACGGTTTTTTATACCTTTCTCCGGAAAATCAGAGGATTCCCGGTCAGCAGACCCTGTTATCGTACCTTATTCGTCCGGGAAAAGCAACAGGAGCTCTTCCCCGTCAGGGGGGAGGGAATTATCCCGTGGGCATGGCGCGCCACGCCCTGATGAGACAAAAAAAGAGACCGCTGATATTCCGCGGCCTCTTTAAGGGGAAATCTCCCCTTCCGTCTTAATCCTTTTCAGGATTTTTCCCGGTCTTTTCAGCCTCATCCTGCTTTGACGGCTTGCGGTCTTTCTTTTTGCCGGCAAGATAAGCCTCGCTCGGCCTCCAGCCAAAGGATACACTCGGTGTTACCGAAGTCAGCACTCCTCCTGCAACCTTCCGGACGACTATTTTTGTGAGCATTGCGATACCGATGAATGGAAGAAACGCCGCGTATAAAAGTCCGAGTATTGGTCCCAAAACAAGTATGCCTACCGCCGGTAGCCTGTAATAAGCGGTATTTGCGTCCCCGGGAAGCATGCCTTCAGTGGTGATCTCGATCCTCTCACCAGTATTGAAGTTCCAGTATGTTCCCTTACCTGCCTTATGTCCTCCTTTGTATTTTAACATCGTCTTTTCCTCCTTCTGTTTTTTATATTCCTTGATTACAGGTTAACCCAAATAGAGACCTTTAACAATTGGAAGAAGTTCCTATTTAGAGGCTTTTCTGTTCCTAATACAGTAGGGGATATGGATAACGCCGGTGACAGGGGGGGGTATTATGCTTCAGAGTCAGCCATTATTTT